>NZ_CACA01000094.1:0-6123 GCF_000180455.1 Kamptonema sp. PCC 6506 | reverse complement strand
TTAGCAAGGGAGGATTCAGGAGGGTTTCCCTCCTTAGCAAGGGGGGATTCAGGAGGGTTTCCCTCCTTAGCAAGGGGGGATTCAGGAGGGTTTCCCTCCTTAGCAAGGGGGGATTCAGGGGGGTTTCCCCCCTTAGCAAGGGGGGATTCAGGGGGGTTAGCGACTCGCTCAAATGCTTGCAATAGAGTTTCTACTTCGGTTTCTCTTCCATAAAGTTTGTCGGGAATGGTAAAGCGATCGCACACATCTCTACAAGCGATTTCAAAGCATTCAATTTGACCGCTTTGTTGAAGTTGAGTTAAAGATTTTTCTAAATCATATTTCAGCCCTAATGCACTTTGATATCTATCTTCGGCATTTTTTGCCATCAATTTTTTAACAATTTCTGATATTACAAATGGGATTTCTGGGTTGATTTCATGTACTAATGGTGCTGCTTTTGCAATATGACAATGCACTAACTCCATCGCATCGCTTGATTGAAAAGGTAACTCTCCTGTCAGTAATTCGTAGAAAGTTACACCCAAAGAATAAAAGTCAGTCCGATAATCAATCCCTCGGTTCATTCTCCCGGTTTGTTCTGGAGAAATATAAGCAAGTGTCCCTTCTAAAACATTAGGATTAATCAGCGTTTGTGTTTCTCGCGGTAGCAAAGAGGCGATACTAAAGTCGATTAATTTGACTTGTTTGGTTTCGGGATTGATTAAGATATTGCTGGGCTTGATGTCTTTGTGAATGACGCGATCGCGATACAGTATATCTAAGATATTTGACAGTGCGATCGCTATTTCAAAAAATTCTTTCAAAGGCAGGGATTTTTTACCTTTCCGAGCCCATTCGTGAAGAGAAATACCGCCAAAGTCTTCCATAACCAACGCATAGCCATTTTGATAGGGTTCCAGGCTATAAGTTTGGACGAACAGAGGTGAGTTAAGATTTTTAGCAATGGTGTATTGATTGCGAAATTGCACCAGTTCGCTAAAGGTAGGATACTCATTTTTTAGCAGTTTGATGACAACTGGTAATCGATTGTCGATCTGGATAGCCCGATATACTATGGTGCGACTTCCTGAATAAACTGTTGCAATAATTTGATAGTTAGTAATGTGAATACTTGTGTTCTTACTATTGTTGTTAAAATTATTCATGGCTTTTTTTGTTGATAAATTGATGAAAAGTTGTATGTTCAATCAGTTTGTAAAGCCAGCTCAAATTAATTGTTTTCTTGGACTTTAGTGGGTAAGGTGATAATAAATTCTGTCCCTTGACCTAGTGTTGAGTTAACATGAATAGAACCGCCATGTTTTTCGATGACGATTTGACGAGCGATTGCCAATCCTAACCCCGTGCCTTTCCCTACACCCTTAGTAGTAAACAAATGGTCAAATACCTTTTGCTTGACTGATTCATTCATTCCTTGACCATTGTCAGTTATAGTAATTTTTACATCTTGATTGTCCACGCAGGCGATAATTTTAATCAGATTAGGCTGAGCCTTGATTTGGGCAAAACTCCGCCCAATATTTGCTTCTTCTAAGGCATCGATCGCATTAGCCAGAATGTTCATAAACACCTGGTTAAGCTGTCCAGGGAAGCATGAGATTGCGGGAATATTCCCATAGTCTTTGACTACTTCAATGGCGGGTCGATCGTCGTTCGCTTTCAATCGATATTTGAGGATTAAGAGCGTGCTGTCTATGCCCTCGTGGATGTTAAATATCGCTTTGTAGTCTTTGTCAGCTCGAGAAAAGGTGCGGAGGCTAGTGCTGATACTTTTAATGCGATCGCAGCCCGATTGCATCGAGTCAATCATTCTGGGCAAGTCTTCAATAATATAGTCTAAATCGATATCTTTGGCATGGTCGGCAAGCTCTATTTCTGGGGCGCGATCGCGATAGAGATTGAGATGCTCCACTAAGTCTTGAACTGTGGATTTGGCTTCATATAAATTACCGGAAATAAAGCCAACTGGGTTATTAATCTCATGAGCAACACCAGCAACTAAGTTGCCCAACGCCGACATTTTCTCACTTTGAATCATTTGCAATTGGGCTTGTTGTAAATCTTGTAAAGCGTGTTCGAGTTCTTGAGATTTTTGCAAGATGGCTGACTCAGCTTGTTTGCGATCGCTAATATCCAAATATAATCCATCCCAAACCATTGAGCCATCGGCAAATCTTTGGATTCGAGATTCCCCATGAATCCACTTGACGATTCCAGATGGGGTGACAATTCGCCCTTCCCATTGCCAGGAAGATCGGGTTTGAATGACGTGAGTTTGGGACTGTAGAAAACTTGCTATGTCATCTGGATGTACCATATTGTCGAAAAACTGCCAATTGGACATAGCTTGCTCTGGGGTAATTTCGAGCAAGTTGTAACAGTCAGCACTGATGTAGTTTAACGATAGGATTCCATCAGGATTCATCCGATATTGATAAACCACTCCCGGCACGTTGTCTACTAAATTATGAAAGCGAGACTGGGCGGCATTCAACTCATTTAGCGATCGCTCTAGCTGTTGGGAATAGGTTTGTGACTGCTCATAAAGTAGGGCATTTTCCAAAGAAATAGCCGCTTGAGCACAAAGTAGATTGAGTAGCTCAATGCGATCGCTCGTGAACGCTCCCGTTGTTAAATTATTCTCTAGATACAACACCCCTAGCAACTTCCCTTGATGCAAAATTGGGCTGCACAAAATACTTTTTGGCTGCTGACCCATGATGTATGGGTCATTAGCTAAAGTCGGATCGATCGTGGCATCAATCAGCACAGCAGTCTGTTTATTACGCTTAACTTTGTAAATCAGCTTCAGGGGAATGTCTTGACTGTCCTCAATGGCAAGGCGCTGCAACACGACTGGCTCCGTCCCCACAGTAATCGATCCTTCGATCAGCAAGCGCGAGTCTTGTAAGAGCATTAACACGCACTTATCAGCTCCCGCATTTTCGATGACGAGAGAAAGCAACGATGCCAGCAGTTTTTCCAATTCGATTTCGCCTGAGATAGTTTGAGAAGCTTTGAGAATGGCGGCTAAATCTAAAGTAGCAGAGACAATGCTACTGTTGGAACTGGGAGAACTGGTGGAGCTACTCCCCAATGAGAAGATAGTTTCTTGAGTGGAGAGGGGAGAACGGGTTTGCTGGAGGATGGGGGCGAGAAGTTCGGGATAGCATCGCTCCAAGTCGGCAACTTTGGCTTTAGCGCCCCAACGAGCATAGCCATAGTAGGCATTCGTCATGTATTCCTGGGCAATGCGCTGTTTGTCCCAGTCTAGGTAAAATTTAGCAGCTAGTTCATTGGCTAGTGCTTCTTCTTGGATGTATTCGTTGGCTTTGGCTCCAATGATGGCGCGATCGTAATGTTCAATTGCTTCAGCTTTATTGCCTAAAACCCGATACTTTTCGGCCTCAACTAAATACCATTTATGCTGATGATTCATGGGAGCATTCTGCGCCCACTGTTGCAAAATAGTTTGATGGGTTTCCACCAAGGCTAGAAGTTCGGCTTGCTCAATTTCTGACTGCGTGGTGAAAAGTGCCAAATGCGTCAGGGCTGTATAGAAATGAAAAATGGGAATAAAAATCATCCCTGATACTGCCATTAAATACTGTTTGGCTTGGGTACTATATTCTAGGGCAGAGGTGTAGTTACCAATAAAGTATGCCAGCATCAGTTTGTAAGTGTAAGCAATAGCAATCGCTGTGAGATCCTTGTCCTGATGGTGCTTAGGAATCATCACCGTTTCATCATAGGCACTGCCAACTAAGCAATCTAACAGAATCCTGGCTTCCTTCAAGTTATATACAGTTTGCTGCATCATATCCAAATAAGTCAGGGCAGAATGTTGTTTTATCTGCACTAATACAGCCCTAGAATCTGCTATTTCTGGTTCCCAAATATCCAGTTCTAACCCCGCAAAAAGTTGGGCAATAAAATAATTCAGCGAGTTATAGCCAGCGTTGAGAAAATCACCAGTTTCTATACCAGTTGCATAGCCATCTTTCATCGTCAGTGTTGTTACCCTAAGCGATTCTTGATGATGTTGAACCCAGGCCGAAAACAGCAGTAGAACTTTACATTTGAATTCCCCGACATTAAATCGATCCAGCAAGTTTATTGCTAATCGCCCAAAGCTATAGCCTGTTTTCACTTCTCCCAAAAAGGCACACAACACCATACTGTGAATCATATACCCCACCGTTGATGCAGGTGCATTCCCAAACTGGATTGATAAACTCACCATCGTTGCACTCAGTATGGGCAGTAATCCGGGCATTGCCTGTAGAATCGGTGAAAATAATATTCCTAAGAGTTGCATAGCTGCCTGAGTCTGGCAATCGCTCATTACAGGTAGATCGACTAATTCCTCAATCCCTCTATCACCTTGAAGACTAGCTACGGTTTGCAGCGCTTTAGCAATTTTGGCTTCGTCAGGTGCAATTGGGAGTTCAACCCTCAATTGAAAGAGTGCATCTCTTCCGACTGCAATGGCTTCTAATATGTTGCCCCGGGCTGTCTGGGCGACGATTTGAATTTGGTAAATTTTGATTTTGTCTAAAATCGTCTCAGCTTTTTGTAACACCAGTGCTGCTATTTTTTCCATGCCATCAAAATCAGCATTCAAATATGCGGCTTCGGTAGCAGCAACATGGAGATTCAGAGTCAATTCATACTGACTTTGCCAACAGTTAGTTGTTAGTAAATGAATCCCTTTTTGCAGATAGACTGTTGCCGCATTATATGCTGTAGAATTTCTGGCTTTCTGTCCCGCTTTTAAGTTAAGTTGAGCTAAAGCTTCTCGTTCTTGCGGTTGAGTAATTAACTCAATTCCTAAGTTCAAATGCCCGACGAGATCGAACAGTTTTTCCTCAAGCTCTAACTCGGAAAACTTTTGTTTAAGTAATTGTCCAATTTTGAGATGAGTTGCTGTTTTCTGTTCATCGGGAATCAGGGAATAAGCAGCTTGTTGTACTCTGTCATGTAAAAATCTATACTTGGCTATTTGTTTAGTAGTATTTTCATGTTCCACTACCAATCTTTCATTTTCTTCTCCCTGATAAAACTTATAAACATCGCCAATCGGCAAAATCAAGCCTTCTTGTAATGCTTTCCATAAATCCGCCGACGTTTCAATTTCTGATTTTTCTGAAACAATTGCCAAAGTTGCTAAATCGAACTGATTGCCAATACAAGCTGCTAACTGCAATATCTGTTGAGTTGATGGCGGTAGTTTTCGCAACTGAAAACCCATAAAAGCCACAACATCATCTGTAACTGCTTGCTGGTTCACTTGTGCAATGTCACATTGCCATCCCCCTGCTTGGTAAGGGGGGATTGGGGGAGTGAATTGAATCAGTCGATCTTGATATAATGCTTTGAGAAACTGGGTAGCAAAAAACGGATTTCCTTGAGTTTTTTGAGAAATTAATTGAGAAAGAGGTAATGCCAAAGTTTCTGGACATTTCAGTGTGTCAGCAACTAATTGATTTACTTTGACTTGACTCAATGGCGCTAAAGTAATTGTATTAATCGTTGCTTGGTTTTTTTGAATCTCACTCAAGGTTAAGATTAATGGATGTGCTGGATAAACTTCGTTATCACGGTACGCGCCAATTAACAAAAGATAACTTGTATCAGCCATTAATAGCTGCATTAACTTCAGCGATGCTGAATCTGCCCATTGCAAATCATCTAAAAATATCACCAATGGATGTTCAGCACTGGTAAAGACTTGGGTGAATTTTTGAAATAATAAATTAAAGCGGTTTTCGGCTGCTGTTCCTGATAACTCTATAGCTGGTGGTTGTGAACTAATAATACGTTCTAATTCGGGGATAACTTCAATAATTACCTGTCCATTTTCTCCAACTGCATCTAATATTTGGTTTCTCCACTGTTCTAATTGGAGATCGCTTTCGGTTAACAATTGCCCCATTAAATCCCGGAAGGCTTGCACAAAAGCAGAGAAGGGAATGTTACGTTGAAATTGGTCATATTTCCCTTTAATAAAATAACCGCGTTGGCGCACAATTGGTTTATGCACTTCGTTGACAACGGCTGTTTTTCCAATCCCGGAAAAACCAGCGACTAGCATCATTTCNCNCNCTCCTCCTACCGTAC
>NZ_CACA01000095.1:0-6037 GCF_000180455.1 Kamptonema sp. PCC 6506 | reverse complement strand
ATTATGACTTTTTTGACTTACTTTAATACAAAAAATATTCTAACTTTTCTATCGGGTTTACTGATATTTATCTTTATTCTACCTGGCTGTTTAAACTTAGCAAAAAATCAGAATCCTACTGTGAATAACTCACCAAATACAATAGCAATTAATAGCTCATCCAAAAATTCTAACTCAACCTCTCCTGTAGGAGTTAATCTTTCTGGAATCGCCGACTGGTCAACAGAATTACCATTTTTAGATGCCTTTAAATCTTCTAGAAAATGGATGACTCAGTGCGATCCAAAAGAGGCTGGATGTCAGGGAGAATTCGATACCAATGAATATAATCTTTTAAATCTTGACGAAAACGGCTGGGTCAAATCTCTTCCCCTTCCCCAAGATTCTCCTAAATATACCCGTGTCAGCACCTTATTATTAAGGGACATACCAAACTTTTTCCCATCAGGCAAATATATTGTCATGTATGAAGGCGAGGGAACAATTGAGTATAAATTTGCGGCTAAAAAAGATGAAGCATCCTCACAACCAGGCAGAGATATTATTGATGTAGATGCTACCAATAAAGAGGGAATCTTGCTGACAATTACTGCCACAGATCCCAACAAAATAGGAAAATATATCCGCAACATTAGAGTGATTCACTCTCAAGATGAAAAAGCTTATGAAAGTGGTGAGATATTTAACCCCAAGTTTATAGACAAAATTAAAAAATTTAAAACCCTGCGTTTCATGGATTGGATGAGTACAAATGGTTCTGAACAAAAAGAATGGTCAAACCGACCTAAACCAGAAAACATTTCCTATGCTTATCAAGGCAATGTCCCAATTGAAATCATGGTTGCTTTGGCGAATAAAATCAAGGCAAATGCTTGGTTGAATATGCCAATCATGGCTACTGATGAATATTTAAAAAACTTTGCTCAGACTGTTAAAAATAGTTTAGATCCAAATTTAAAAGTTTATGTAGAGCTTTCTAATGAAGTTTGGAATTTTTCATTTCCCCAATCTCAATATGCTTTACAACAAGGTCAAGCTAGGTGGGGAAAGGATAAACAAGATGCTTATATGCAATGGTATGGAATGCGTACAGCTCAAATGTGCGATTTTTGGAAAGATATTTTTAGCGAACAAAAGGATCGAGTTGTGTGTGTAATCTCAACTCAAACTGCATGGAAAGGATTAGAAAATTCTGTTTTAGAATGTTCTTATTGGGTAGCAGAAGGTAATAAACCTTGCTATCAACGCGGTATAGATGTCTATGCTATCACTGGATATTTTAGTGGTAATTTGGGTGCGCCAGAAAACACCAGCATCGTAGAGTCTTGGTTGAATGATTCAGATGGTGGTTTTAGTAAGGCTTTTAAACAATTGAGAGATGGCGGTTTGCTAGGAGGGTTTAAGGATAGTTTATCTGATGGTTATGGTTTGTTTAAATATCACTCAGAGGTAGCGCAGAAAAAGGGTCTTAAGTTAGTTGCTTATGAAGGAGGTCAACATATTGTAGGTATTCAAGGGAATGAGAATAATGAAAAGCTTACTAATTTCTTTATTGAGTTAAATAGGCGACCAGAAATGTATGAGTTATATACAAAATTACTGGAAAATTGGAAAGAAGCAGGCGGTACTCTTTTCATGCAATATTTGGATATTGGTGTACCAAGTAAGTGGGGTAGTTGGGGTGCTTTGGAGTATGTTGGCCAAAATGGTTCGCCGAAATATAATGCTTTGATGGACTTTATTGATAATAATCCTTAGTTGGTGGGATGGCTGTGTTTTGACTTTTCCAGCTCAGTCTTAAATCAGGTAATACTAGCCTAATAGCATTAGTGTTGTCTGTTAATCAACGCAAAAAATCTGTAACGCCGCCATCCTGGCGGTTTCTTTATCCCTATTATGTCACTTTGGTCAGAGAAAAAGGCTTTCGCCTTGCGATCGCTGGATTTGAGCCATTCTCAATAATTTAGGCTTCTGCATTCGCCAGCCTGAAAAACCAGTAGTTCCAGAAAATTCTCTCCCCAAAGTGACATAATAGGGATTACCGCCAGGATGGCGGCGTTACAGAGAGTATGGGTAAGCCCTGTTGGTATTACCTACTTTGACTAATTAAGTAGGAACCTTTTCCAGAATTAACTTAGACCGTTTAACTGGTTCTGGGACAACAATGGGATAATCCCCTGTGAAACAGGCCGAACAGAAATTATTAGAATCTTCCTTAGTCGCCTTCAGCATTCCTTCTCTACTCAAGAAAGCTAAAGAATCAACCCCAATTTGGTTGGCAATTTCTGCTACTGATTTCGTAGCAGCAATTAACTGATCTTGGTTATCGGTATCAATTCCGTAGAAACAAGGGTGAGTTACTGGGGGTGACGAAATTCTCATGTGAACTTCAGTAGCACCGGCATCTCGCAAAGCTTTAACAATTTTTTTGCTAGTAGTACCTCTCACAATTGAGTCGTCTACCATGATTACTCGCTTACCCTCTAAGACATCTTTAAGAGGGTTAAGTTTCATCTTAATTCCTGATTCTCGCATTGTCTGAGTTGGCTGAATAAATGTACGTCCAACGTAGCGATTTTTAATCAGTCCCTCAGCATAAGGAATCCCGGAAACTTGAGAAAAACCAATAGCGGCGGGAATTCCAGAATCAGGAACGCCGATGACAATATCAGCATCAATGGGGGATTCTTGTGCTAATTTTTGCCCGATTCTGAGCCTGTAGCTATACAAACTTTCGCCTTCCATTATGCTATCTGGCCGAGCAAAATAAATCATTTCAAAGATGCAAAGTTTGGGCTTTGGTTGTTGACTCCAATGGAAGGAAGCCATACCATCTTCGGTGATCCAAACTAATTCTCCTGGTTCTACATTTCGCAAATATTCGGCACCAATGATATCTAAGGCGCAGGTTTCTGATGCTAAGACGTAGCGGATGGGATTTGTACCTAAAGTGCCAATTACGAGGGGACGCACGCCGTAGGGATCGCGTACTCCCATTAAGCCTGCGGGGGTGCCGATGACTAAACTAAAGGCTCCCGTACAGCGATGAAAGGCGCTGATTGCAGCTTCTAACCAGTCTTTGCCATCGTCTACTTCTAGCGCGATCGCCACTGCTATCATCTCTGAATCTGTTGTACTTACAAAATTGCAGTTGCGGTTTAGCAATTCTTCGCGTAAGACACCAGTATTGACAAGATTGCCATTATGTGCTAGCGCCAAGGAACCTAAGCGGGTTTTCACAACAGCAGGCTGAGCATTCACAACCTTTGATGAGCCTGTAGTAGAGTAGCGAGTGTGACCAACTCCTATGGTTCCAGGCAGGTGACTTAAGCAGGATTCATTGAAGACTTGGGAGACTAGGCCCATATCTTTGTGCAAATGCACATTTTCACCCTCAAATGTGGCAATTCCTGCTGATTCCTGACCCCGATGTTGTAAGGCGTACAGACCAAAGTATGTCATTTTAGCGACATCTTCACCGGGGGCACAGATACCGAAAACACCGCAAGCTTCTTCTTGCTTGTCGGATGCCAAATTTTCGTCAGCCGCGAGGGGATGGTTGGGGATCATGGTATGGCTTGGTTCCTAATACAGGATCGTGGGTTAGTGGGAGGCTCTGAAAGCTGAATGCTGTCCGGCGCAGCCGCCGCGCAGTTTAATTATTTCTTAATGTTCCCATGAAATAGGCATTAACTCACATCCTATGCCTTAAGGCAGATGCTAAGGGGCGTTCGATGGCATGGTAAGCGATCGCACATATTTCTAATTGTAACGTTAGTTAACGACGTGCGATCGGGGGGATTTCCCCCAAATTCAGATGCGGGACTCCCACAATCAAGGGTAATGGCTAATGGCTAATGGCTAATGGCTAAGATTCGGGGCGGGTTTTGTTTTGATATTTTTTGTTTGTGACAAAGGTTATCTGCTAAACCCGCTCCTACAGTTTCAAAGATTAGACTTAAGGCGCGATCGCGCTTTTAAAAGATGAGAATTAAGGTGCGATGCCTGTGGCTGGCTGCTTCTGTGCGCTTGACTTTCCTGTGTAATTGACATACTATATTATCTAGGGAATATGTGCGGCCAAGTAAGGTCAATAATTGGGAACAAAGATAATGGTTCAATCACCTCCCAAAATTCTAACTGTTGATGAATTTATCACCCACTACGGCGATCGCGATCGCTACGAATTAATTGATGGTGAGTTGACAGAAATGGAACCAACAGGGCCTCACGAACAAGTATCGGCTTTTATTGGGCGAAAGCTGAATGTAGAAATCGATCGTCAGGATCTATCATACTTTATCCCCCCTCGCTGTCTCATCAAATTATTAGGAACAGAAACAGCTTTTCGGCCGGATGTCATTGTCTTAGATGAAACTGAATTGATTAATGAACCTTTGTGGCAACAAGAACCTGTAATTACATCTGGAAAATCAATTAAACTAATTGCGGAAGTTGTCAGTACCAATTGGCAAAATGATTACGCCCGTAAAGTTGAAGATTATGCCTTGTTAGGCGTGCCTGAGTATTGGATTATTGATTATTTGGGGATTGGTGGCAGAGAATATATTGGCAAACCGAAACAACCGACAATTACAATTTGTACGCTGCGAGAGGATGAATATCAAAAAGAGTTGTTTCAAAATAATGCTCGACTTGTTTCTTTTATTTTTCCTGAATTCCAAGTAAGGGCAGAACAAGTATTTACGGCAGGCAGAGCTTTTTAACTTAATTTACGATCCAAAACATAACTAGGCTTATCCGATATTTTCAGGTGTATCTCAGATTTTGTCAGCATCATCTAAAGCTAAAAAAGATCGGGCGATTGAAATCGCATCTATACAGACAATGTCCGCCTACGCGGACTATAAAAATTTAACCCGCGCAGGCGGGTTAAGTCTCGTGTAGACGCGATTTCAACCGCCGAGTCCTATAATTAATCAGATCCTAAGCGACGTTCAATAGCATTGTAAAAGCGATCGCACATCTCCTCAATCGTTACCTCAATTAAAGATTGACCATCATTTGTCACAACCCGTAAAGGCGCTTTTACAGTACCAACTTGACCCAGTTTTTGCCACAAATTCGGCAAATGTTCCTCTAAATAAGATACCCAAACCGCCTCATTTTCCGGCGCAACTGAAACTAAAATCGTATTCCCCCGTTCCCCGAACAAAACTTCATCCCAACGCTTACCAGTTGCCAAATTAACGTTAAGATTAATCTCGGCTCCTAGTTTAGCAGAAATACAGGATTCAGCGATCGCGATCGCCATTCCACCCTCAGCGCAATCATGGGCCGAACGTACCCAACCATTACGAATACCCTCCCGACAAGCTGATTGCACCCGCTTTTCTAAATCTAAATTAACTCTCGGCGGTTTTCCCCCAACAATGCCGTGAATTGTTGCTAAATATTCAGAACCTCCTAAAGTAACATTTGTTGTCAAATTACCATCTTCTTTACTATCATCTGATGTCAGATTTCCGAGTAAATAGATTAAATCTCCAGATTCCTGCCAACCTTGACCACAAATCTTAGTTAAATCTGGAATTAACCCCACCATTCCAATCACAGGAGTAGGATAAATTGATGCAGGTTTACCCTCAGAATCCAGAGTTTCATTGTAAAGAGAAACATTACCGCCAGTGACAGGTGTTCCTAATTCCCGACAAGCATCGGCAATACCGCGACAAGATTCTGCTAATTGCCAATAACCAATCGGTTTTTCAGGAGAACCAAAATTTAAATTATCTGTAACTGCCAAAGGTTCTGCACCCACACAACTTAGATTTCTTGCTGCTTCGGCGACAACCGCTTTTGCACCTTCGTAGGGGTCAAGATAAACATAGCGGGAATTACAATCAACTGTTGCTGCTACTCCTTTTTTAAAGGAAGAACCCCCTAAATCCCCCTTGGTAAGGGGGACTTCAATACCCCCTAAATCTCCCTTACTAAGGGGACTTCAATACCCCCTAAATCCCCCTTACCAACGGGGACTTCAATACCCCCTAAATCCCCCTTACCAACGGGGACT
>NZ_CACA01000096.1:0-30183 GCF_000180455.1 Kamptonema sp. PCC 6506 | reverse complement strand
TAATGGTAATAATCAGCAACCCGGAGGTAATGGTAATCCACAGCAACCTGTAGGTAATAATCAGCAACCTGGAGGTAATGGTAATCCACAGCAACCCGGAGGTAATAATCAACAACCTTTACCCCCGCGACAACAATTAGCTAATTCCCCAATAAATCCACCTCCCTCCCCAAATCTTGCAGGCATAAATACGATTAGGCCTGACAGTCCGGTTCTGAATAGTGGTGGACTTTACAATCAACAAATATTAAATGTTGCTCCCGGAATAGATCGCGGCGATCCTGGAAAACCAGCCAATCCCAACTCTGGATTAATGCCGCAACCTCAGAGTGGCAACAGCATCTCTGGCAATCCCGGTAACAGCTCAATATTGCGTGTCGAATCTAATCCCGGCAATAGCCCCTCGCCACAAAATCCCTCACCTAACGGCCCTAAACCAGATGGCAACAATCCACCGCCACCTGGTGGCGCGCCTAATGCCAGTCTAGCTGGATTCTCGCCAGCCGTAGAAGTAGCTAGAGCTAACCTCAGCCAAACTCTTGATGCTGGGAGAGTCGAGGTTGCCGTACCTCAAATCGAGGTGCTGACTCAACAGGAATATAAGGATTACTTGGGAGAAAGTCTTTCATTAGGAACGGCTGTAAATTCTGCTCAAAATATCAGAGAAATGCTCTCGAAAATCGAGAAACAAACTGGCAATCGCTCTGCAATTGTTTATGCGATCGCGCGACCAGATCAGCTAGAACTTGTATTAATGACCGCCAGTGGTCACATCCTGCACCGAACCGTCCGCGAGGCGAATCGCGAGGTGCTAATACAGACTGCAAACCAGTTCCGCGACGAAATCACCAATCCTGTCAAACGCCGTTCCACAAGCTATCTCTCACCCGCACAAAAGCTTTATCAGTGGTTACTAAAGCCTTTAGAGGCGGAATTACAAGGGGAAAAAATAGAAACCCTTCTGTTTAGTCTGGATGCAGGACTGCGGACGCTACCAATTGCCGCGCTCCATGACGGGAAACAATTTCTGGTAGAAAAATATAGCCTAGCGCTAATACCGAGCTTGAGCTTAACTAATACTAGCTACCAACGCCTTTCTGGTGCCTCAGTTTTGGCAATGGGTGCATCAGTATTTTCGGACAAATCACCTTTACCCGCTGTACCTTTAGAATTGCAAACGATCGCGGCTAAGTGGCCAGGGCAATTTTTCCTCAATGAAGCTTTCACTCTTAAAAACCTCAAATCTCTACGCTCTGCGACACCTTATCAAATTATCCACTTAGCTACGCATGGCGAATTTAAGCCGGGGGCTGCCGGCAACTCTTACATTCAGTTATGGGATGCTCAACTGCAACTGAATCAGCTTAGGCAGTTAGGCTGGAGTAACCCGCCAGTAGAGTTACTGGTGTTGAGCGCTTGCCGCACGGCAGTGGGAGATAATGGCGCAGAATTAGGATTTGCAGGTCTTGCCGTACAAGCTGGGGTGAAGTCTGCCTTAGCTAGTTTATGGTATGTTTCCGATGAGGGAACGCTGGGGTTGATGGCAGGATTTTACAGCCAATTACGGAATGCTGCCATTAAATCTGAAGCTTTGCGACAATCACAAATTGCGATGCTTCGAGGAGAAATCAAGATAGAGTCTGGCCAACTGCGAGGTGGTGGTGTAGCAAGTGGAGTAATGCTGCCCGCTGGGGGGAAAAATCAACTCAGTACAACTTTATCCCATCCTTATTATTGGAGTGGTTTTACGATGATAGGTAGTCCTTGGTAATTGTTAGTTGTTAGTTGTTGGTTGTTGGTTGTTGGTTGTTCAGTAAATCCTTCTTACTTCTTCCTTCTTCCTTCTTCCTTCTTCCTTCGTAATTAAATTTGCTCCAGATAGCTCAGTAGGTCTGCCATTTCTTGGGGACTTGGCTGAAACTGAGGCATGGGAGGGGTTTGTCCGCTGATTACTTGCTCGATCAGACGGCTCTCAGACTTACGCTGGGAGACACCGTGTAAGTTTGGGCCTATCTGACTGTTGAGATGCCATGCGTGACAACCGGCACAATTCATTTGAAAAATGGCTTGACCTTGAATGGGATTGCCATTCATGGACAAAACGGTTTTGATGTAGGGATCTGCGGCCTGAAAATGTCTTATGCCTAAAATCGCTATAAGACTTACCAGCGAAACCACTAGAGCAATCAAAGCGATCCGCTTGACCAGGTGTTGAATTTCATTGCTAGCGAGCTGGTTATCCAAAGGTTTCTAATTAAATAAGAATCTACAAGAAAGTTTAATTCACATAACATAGCTTAATGGTTCCCGGCAGGAAGGGCAAGGAATTAGTAATTAAAAATTAAAAATTAAAAATTAAAAATTAAAAATATACCAAGTGCTAATATAGCAACCGCCAAGGTAGTTAGGACATTTTAGTTTCCTCAAACTATTAATTCTATTCCCTTCTTCCTCTTCTTCCCCTAGCCCCTAGCCCCTAGTCCCTAGTCCCTAACCGCCTTGGCGGTTGTGATTTTTTTACTCTGTCAAGTAAGTTCACATTTCAATTAAGATTAAGATTGCTATAAATTGCGAAAAGTAAGAAATAAGGAGATATAACGTGGTAGAACCGCTGCTTTCAGGTATTGTCTTGGGTTTGATTGCCGTCACCTTGCTGGGGCTATTTTTCGCTGCCTATCAGCAATACAAGCGTGGCGATCAGTTAGGCATTAATAAATAGAGAAGCGATCGCCTATTTATGCGGGACGGTAGAAAGTCAAGGCTGTATTGCCATAGACTTTCTGCCTGCAAATTTCCAAGGGCGGTAATGGTTCTATTGTCTCTAGTTCGGGGCTGTGTTCTACTGCTATTTCGCCGTACTCGGCTAACATTTGTTGGGTAGCGATCGCTTCTAACACTGGTTGGTACAAGTCGCTGGCGTAGGGCGGATCGAAGTAAATTCGGTCAAACTGCTGTCCGGCTAGCTTATGCAGTTCTGCGATCGCATCTCCCCGAAGGATCTGGAATTGCTGGGAAGAGTTGGCTACTTGCTGCCAATTTTGGCGAATGATGGTGCAAGCTTTGGCGGACTTTTCGATCGCGATCGCTTCTTTGGCCCCCCGACACAGTGCTTCAGCACCCATTGACCCGCTACCGGCACACAAATCTAGCCATCGGCATCCGTCAATAGTGCCTTGCCAAATATTGAAAACGGCCTCTCGTACTCGCCCCAAAGTCGGGCGGGTGAGAAGTCCGGGTAGAGTTTTAAGTTGACGGTTGCCGTGAATTCTGAGAGTCATTTTATCAATTAAAGTTAACTGTTAACTGTTAACTGTTAACTGTCACCCTGACTTGGCTAACAAAGTTTGATAGAATTTGTAAGCCTGTAGCAGAAGACTTTTCTGGATGAAATTGTACGGCCATCAAATTACCTTGGGCGATCGCGGCTGTCACAGTTTGAGTACCGTGAGTTGTACTTGCAGCGCACACCCTCGAATCGACAGGATCGACATAGTAAGAATGGACGAAATAAACCCAATTATTTGCTGATAAACTTTGCCACAAAGGGATATCTGGCTGATTAAATTGTAGTTGGTTCCATCCCATGTGAGGAATTGTCAGCCCTGGTTCCGAATGAAACCTGCGTACAGTACCGGCGACAATTCCTAACCCTGGTTCTGTGCCTTCTTCGGAACTTTCAAACAATATTTGCAAACCCAGACAGATGCCTAAGAATGGTTTACCAGATGCGATCGCGGCTTTAATTGGTTCGACTAAGCCGCGCGATCGCAAATGCTGTACGGCGGGGTCAAACGAACCCACACCGGGCAAAACCACTGCATCTGCTCGATCGATTTCCTTCGGCGAATCAGTGACATGAGGCGTTGCACCCACTTTCTCCAAGCCTTTGCAGACTGAGTGCAAATTGCCCATATCGTAGTCTACTACTGCAATCACAGACATTGATTTGGCCTTATATTAGAAGCTTTCACTATCTTTACACAAAACCGACTCTGCGATCGCCCTTTCTATGACGATAAACATTCTGCTCACCTCTTTTGACACTTGGCTACCCCATCAGCCGTCTAATGCTTCGGACGATTTACTGGCAAAGGTTGCGGAAATAGAATCTTTGCCTTACGCGCTAACTTTTTTAAGAAAACTGCCCGTCGATCCAAAGTTCGGGCCGAAACAAGCGATCGCTAAAATTGACGAATTACAGCCCGATTTAATTATTTGCTGTGGCATGGCGGAATCGCGTAAAATTTTAACTGTAGAATCTACTGCTATTTCTGAGGGCGAAATCCTACAAACAACTATCCCACTGTCAAGCCTAGTTGCAAATTTAACTTTAACTGAAATTAGCGATGATGCAGGTAAATTTGTTTGCGAAGCTCTATATTATTCAGTCTTAAAACATATAAAAAAGAAGAGATTGCAAAGTCAATGTATATTTATCCATGTCCCGATTCTGACAGAAGAAAACATTGAAATAATTCTCAAAGATTTTTTATTGATTATGGACTTTTGTAATGAACACAGTAAAATCAAACTTATTTCTTAGTCCGCGTAGGCGGGGTTTGTTTCTGTAGTAATACCCAATAATTAAACGTAGCCCACCTTACAATTTATAGCGTTTATTTATGTTCACCTAGTTACCCCCTTTATTGTCATTGCAAGCCAAGCGAAACAATCGCCTAGTCTCTGCGATTGCTTCGCTTCGCTCGCAATGACGACGGATAATTACTCATAAAAATGATAAAACAACAAACTTATTACCAATTACCAATCAAGATAATAACAACGGAAACCAAATCGCCAAAGCTAAGAGAGTAAGAAACAAAACAGGTAAAGTCAAAATTACATTGAGACGAAAATATTGACTCCATTTTATGTCGCAGCCTCGGCACTTCAAGATATTGAGCCAAAGTAGGGTCGATAAACTGCCAATCGGAGTAATTTTAGCACCCAGAGCGCACCCAATGACAGAGGCGTAAACCATACCTTCTTGGATATCGGGAGGGATAATATAGGTAGATTGAATGGCTAATGTGTGAATTAAGACAGCAGGTAAATTATTAGTAACGGCGGCAAATATTGTCGCTAAAAATCCCGTGCTAATTATAGATAGAAATAATCCCCATTGGGCGAACTGTGCTGAGATTAATCCGATTGTAGTTATTAAGCCAGAATTACCCAAGCCGAGCGCGATTATATACATCCCCCAGCTAAATAAAATAATTTGTACGGAGGTAGAGTTGAGGAATTTAGTGAAGGGAGATAAGGAGCGGACGAGCGGGGCAAAAGACCGCAGTGGTAGGGATGAATTCGTATAGGAGAAACCGCTTATAGGATCGAAATAAACTGTAGCGTCAACTTTTATTGTCTCTTTTTCAGGTTGGTTACTATTTATTTTCTCTTGTGCCGATGGCAAAGCTTCTGGTTCTTTAATCTCCTGTTTTTTTGGGGAGAAATGAGGCTCAATAGCTGGTTTAAAAGCTGTTCTAACTAAGTCGAAGGATGGGTAGGTGGGGGGGATATCAGACCAAAAATAGAACAAGAAAACGGCGAAACTGGCGGCGATCGCGACTCCACTGACAGGTATCATGACTGAAGCGTAGCGTGTCGCGGAAATGTCGGCATAACTCGCAGCGATGGTATTCACTAAATTGCTGGAGGTGAAAGCCAAACTAGCAACGTCAGCAATAAAACCTGTGGCGATCGCAAAAGCAAAGGTTGGTTTCCGGCGAAAACCAAGCAAAGCGAGGATTTCAAAGACAAAGGGGGTGAGAGTCAGCGTTGCGCCGCAGTTAGTCAGTAAGATACTGGCAACTACAGTCGCCAGTCCCAGCATTAAAAATAGTAGCCTACCTCTGTTCAAATTCCAGCCAGCCGCACGGAGTGCTAACCAGCGTAGGGCCCCGGTTTGTTCGAGAATCCAGTTTAAAGCGAGCAAAGCCGCCAAAGTCAGGGTGTTGTTGCCGAGAATTACTCTGGCGGCGGGGAGATTTTGTAACGCGATCGCGCCAGTTGTTAAGGTGGCGATCGCTCCCCCTAAAGCACTAAAACCAATGCCTAATCCTCTTGGTTGCCAGATGGCGATCGCGAGGGTAAGCAAGAAAATGGCTAAAATCAAGTTTATGCAGATCCCTGAGTCAGAAAGTGTTGACTTTATTCTGCTTCAATTAAGTCCCAAAATCTGTCATCTTCTGCAATGAACTCAAAATCTGGTTCCGTTGTTGCTTCGATCCGATATTGGGGATTGCGCGCGATCGCGTGTTCTAGATTTTCAACTGCCAAGTCTACTTCCTGTTGCAAGGCATAACAAATCGCCTTGTTGTAATAAGCGTTGGCAAAGTCTGATTTAATTTTAATCGCGCGGTCAAAGCTTTCAATCGCTTCGTTATCGCGTTCTAGCTTGACCAATATCTCGCCTCTGGAATTCCAAGCTTTATAAGACTCATAATTCAATTCTATGGATTTGTCGAAAGAAGCGATCGCCTCTTCATATCGTTCTAAAACCCCCAAAGCTAAACCTCGATTTAACCAGGCGACGGCATCATCAGGCTCTACATGAACCGCGCGATCGAAGGATTTGAAAGCTTCCTCCTCCTGTTGTAACGTTCCTAGTGCCACCCCTCGGTTTACCCACGCTTCGCGGTAATCGGGATTGATTTCGATGGCTTTGTCAAAGGATGCGATCGCGTCTTCCGCACGTTTCAATTTTGCCAAGGCTAATCCTCGGTGCAGCCATGCTTTGCTATCCTGCGGCTGAATTTCCAACACCTGGTTAAAATCTGCGATCGCTGCTTCATAACGCCGCAATTCTTTTAAGGTAATACCTCGATGATACCAAATATTGGCATCATCTGTTTTCAGTTCAATAGCTCGATCGAAAGCAGCCTTTGCCTCTTCAAACTGCTGCAATTCCCACTGAGCCAGACCGCGCTGATACCAAATCTCAGGGCAATTTTGCTTGATTTCCAAAGCGCGATCGCAATTGGATATTACCTCATTGTAACGCCCTTGAGACAACAAACTATTTCCCTCATTGATATAGTCTTCCACATTCAAGAACAATTCAGGGTGATTTGATTTCAGCCTTTCAATTTGTTCGTTTAAACCTTGAATTTTTACCGTCACTTCCGGGATTACCGCCTCTGCGATCGTCGTCGGCGAACTATCAGCAATTTCCTGCCAAATTTGAGCTTTATGAGTTTGAGTTTCCGATAGTATTTCTGAAAGTTGAGCAACCAAATCACCCTGGGATTGCTCTAAATTCTGAATCGTTAAATCCTTACGAGCTTGTACCTGAGTTTCCAACTCCGTGAGTACAGCAGTAATTTCAGTTTCTAGTTGTTCTAAGTTCTGTAGAGCTAAATTTTTTCCTCCTTGAATCTCAGACATTAATGTAGACAATTGAGCCTTTGCAGAACTCTGGAGATTTTCCAAATCCTGAAAAGTTTGAGCCTGATTTTGTTTAATACCAGCTTGGGAATCCGAGACAAAAGTAGTAAACTCTGTCTCTACATCTTTCAAATTCTTGCTCACCAACAGCATTTGCTTTTTAATTTCCAACTGCAATTCTGAAAGTTGAGCAGTTATTTCTCTCCCTAATCGTTCCTGATGTTTAATTGCTTCTGCATGGAACAGCCGCACTTTTTGTTCAGAATCAACTTTAAGTTTTTCTAGACACTGGGTTAAATCAGACTCTTGCTTTTTCAAGTTTTCCAGAATAAAATCCTGTTGCCTTTCCACATTAACTGGAATTTGAGCCAATTTAATTGATAGCTCTGACTGCGCTTGTTTGAGATTTTGTAGAATTAAATCCTGTTGTTTTTCGGCATTAACTGAAATTTCAGCTAATTTAGCCGACAAGCCAGATTCCGCCTGCTTCAGATTTTGCAGAATTAAATTCTGTTGCTTTTCTGCATTAATTTGAATTTCCGAATATTGAGATGCAAACTCAGCTTCCGTCTGTTTCATAGTTTGCAGGACTGTATTTTTCTGACCTTGAACCTCAGACTGCATATCCAAAAGCTGAGGAGCAAACTGTGAGGATAATTTTTCTAAATTTTGGAGAATTAAATCCTGTTGGTTTTGAATATTTTCTTGGATTTCAGCAAGCCGTGCCCCAAACTCTACCTCAGATTTTTTTAGCTTGTCGAGTCCATATTTCGTCTCTTCTCCAACATCGGCTTGCACTTGAGAAAACAACTTCGATGTTTTCTCTTTTTTAACAGCTAACTCTTCGTGAAAATTTGATTCCTCGCGCTCTAAATCTGTTTCTATCTCCTCAGCTTTTAGGAGAATACCTTGAACAGTTTGATTAGCTTCAGCAATCCGCTTGTCCAAACCTTTTAATTCATTAAGCTGACTTCTCGCCATACTTGCGATTTCAAACATCACAGCTCGGCGCAACAGGAACAAAACTGCAATTGCAGCAGCTAAAAGCAGCACAAAAGCCCCAAGCACAACATTAAATAAAAGTGTTGTGCGACTAAAATTGCGGAGATTTTCAGCTTGAGTTCGCTCAAGAATCCGCTTTTGTTCTCGCAATTGTTCGAGTTCCCGTCGTTCCCCAGTAGAAATGGGTTTTGTCTGAGTTGTTTCAGCAGCATTTGGGGAGGTGGGTTGAGCAAAAGCAACACCCACAGACAATAAAAGCGTTGAAAGAACGGCATTACCTGCCAATACTAAAGCGAATTTGGGATGCTTTTGTTTCATTTGGGGTACCGAGTTGCATTCAAACGGGTAACTTAATCGTGCTCTTACTCTTTTCTTTGGGTCTTTTGAGCCTTTGGGGTTCGTTAACTAAATTCTACCTTATACCAAAATTATTCAAGTGAGCGCTGCTGAAAGTATATTTCTCTCCCTTAACATATAGATTATAGCAGCGCTCACCCTACAATTGATAGTTTTATTGCATTAGTCCGCCCAGGCAGACTTTATTCCTGATACCCCCAATTTCAATCGTCTGATAATGTTTTGGGACAAATATCATCATCAAACCAAGCGGTTAATGCTACAGCCAAAGCATCAGCAGCATCGTCTGGTTTAGGAATATCATCTAATTCTAACTCCCTCGCCACAGCGTCTTGTACATCATACTTATCAGCATTGCCACGACCTGTTAAAGCTAGTTTAATTTGAGCTGGAGTAAACTCAACTAAAGGGACATTTTGCTGAGCTAATACTAACATCAAAACTCCTCTTGCTTGAGCGACAACAATGGCACTCCCCATTTTATAGAAAAACAACTTTTCCGCTACGGCTAAATCCGGTTTGAACTGGTCAATTATAGCGTTTAAATCATCGTAAATAGTGCGGAGACGCTGCCCCATTTCTTGACCTGCGGGAGTTTTAATCACGCCAAAATCAATCATTGAAACGCGATAATCTTCATCTTTTTTCCCAGCAATAATTTCACAATCAATTACCCCAAATCCTAGAATTGCCAGCCCCGGATCTAATCCTAGAATTCGCTTTTTCATTGTAATAGTGGCTAATAGCTAATTGGTAATTGGTAATTGGTAATTGGTAATTGGTAATTGGTTATATCCGTTAAATCGCTTCTAGAATCCGTTGCCTAATACCATTAGCCATCAGCAATTAGTTATTATATCATTTCCCGTTAAATACTTGTCATTGTTCGCTGTGCGAAGCAATCACAAGGTTTTGAGATTGCTTCGCACAGCGAACAATGGACAGATCGTAAGTAATTTGCCGGACATGATATTAGCCATCAACAATTAGCAATTAGCCATTAGCAATTAGCTATTAGCAATTAGCTATTAGCCATTTCCAAACCAAAAACTTGACCGAATACTTTTTGAACTTTGTAGCCAGAGTCGATGCTTTCTAAGGGATCTTTCCGCAACCGATGCCGCAAACAAAGAGTGACAACTCGGCGAATGTCATCAACAGTAACTTCCGTCCGACCTTCACAAGCTGCCAAAGCTTTTGCCGCCCGATTAGTAACAATATCTCCCCGCAGTCCGTCCACATCTAATTCAGCACAAACTTGGGAAATTTTTACGCGCAAATCGTAATCAAGTTGTACTGATTTTAACCTTTCCTGAGCATCTACAAGCTGTTTTTGTAGCTCATTTTGCCCTGGTTCATATTTTTCTAAAAATTCTTTAGGGTTTTGGTCAAAATCTGACCGTTGCTCCACAATTTGTACTCTTAAAGTAGGCTCTTTTACAGTCCTAATTTCGGCGTGCATCCCAAATCTATCCAGCAATTGCGGGCGTAATTCTCCTTCTTCTGGGTTGCCGGAACCAACTAGGACAAAACGCGCTGGATGGCGGATAGAAATGCCTTCTCTTTCTACAGTATTCCAGCCACTTGCTGCCGAGTCGAGCAAAACATCTACTAAGTGATCGTCGAGCAAATTGACTTCATCAACGTAAAGAATGCCGCGATTTGCTTTAGCTAAAAGCCCCGGTTCAAAAGCTTTAACACCTTCAGATAAAGCTTTTTCAATATCAATAGTGCCGCAAACTCGGTCTTCCGTAGCGCCCAAAGGCAAATCTACCATTGGGACTTTTTTCTTCGCGATCGCAATTTCTACCTGCTGAGCAACCCTTTCTCGCAATGCGTCGCTCATTAATTCGGGATCGCTAGGATGGCTATTGAAGGGGTCATCCGCCACCACATCAATTTCTGGCAACAAGTCAGCTAGGGCGCGGATAGTAGTAGATTTGCCCGTACCGCGATCGCCCATAATCATCACACCCCCGATCTTGGGGTCAATCACATTCAACAGCAGCGCCAGTTTCATCTCCTCCTGGCCAACAATGGCCGTGAAGGGAAAAACAGCGCGGCGGGCAACGCTAACAGCAGGCGGCGCACCCGCATTCTGGGTATTAATGGCTTCGGCAGTAGGACTCACAATAAACTCTAAACTTTTATTACCGTCTTTCATTGTTGCACAAAAGGGACATTACATTGAAGGCGAAGTATGATAGACCTTGTGATTGAGCTTTGGGGCAACTCTAAACTATTGAACTTAAGTCTACTCAATACAGCTATTTGTCTCAACCTCAAGTCAAATTCATTCAGTTTATTGAACAAAAATAAGAGGGAAATCGAACGCCATGAAATTGCTAAAGCTAGGAATAACAGGACTAATAGCAGTGGTAACAGTGTTAGGAATAGGTGATTTTCAATATAGCCCAAATACTAAATATCTAATTACCAATTATGCCGCCTTAGCTCAAATTCCTACGGAACGAAAAGCAGAAGCAGATAGATTGTTCCAGCAAGGTATGCAGCAGTCACTTAGCAGTCAATTTCAGGCTGCATTAAAGTCTTGGCAACAGGCCTTAACCATATATCGGGAGATCAAAGACCCCAAAGGTGAAATGGATGCCCTCAGAAATCTAAGCAATACTTACTTTCAGATTGGTAACTACGATCGAGGTTTTGAGTATCAACAACAGTCTTTGGCAATTGAAAGAGAGATGAAAAGGCAACAAGAGGAAGGTAACGATGGGACTGCAATCCCTAATTAACAATAGGGTGGCATAACTCATAAGTAGAAGGAAGAAGGAAGAGGGAAGAAGGAAGAAGGAAGAACGCTTATACAGCCAACTTTTTTGGCAACTTCAGCCGATGGTATTAAGCTTGCTCTAGCGGTGCCATCGTCAACCCAGCGCGACTGAGTTGCATATGATATAGTTCTGCCTGCTCTTGAGGGCCAACCCAAACAGTAGCTTGACCTTCATAGTGGACTTGATTAGTCAGTTTCCAGGCGCGATCGCTCGTCATCCCTGGAATATACTTAACTAGACATTCAGAAACGTGCTGAAACGTATTAAAATCGTCATTGAGTACGATCACCTTATAATTCGGATAAGGCTTGCGGGTAACTTGACTAGACCGGTCGGGAGCTATAGTAGGTGAAGAGGTCATCGCAGGAACGGTCGCTGAAACTACAGAAGTGATAACAGAGTTACCCGTGAGATTATAACACGATTACAACACAAGTATTTAATTATTTCTAAGCCTCATCATTAGTATTTGTATGGAGTAAGCTTTTTCCTCTAGAGCTTTGTAGTTTAAATTGGCAATTCCCCCAAGGGCAAGGCTGTTTCCTTCTCAATTTTTTTGTAGAATGAAACAGCCCTGCATTAATGGTGTTCAGGGGGATTTTTCTACCTGTAATCCTGTCGCTGAACATCTCGCAAACGAGCTTCTGGACGCTTGAATCGATCCATTTGAGCCTCAAAGAAACGGCGATTAGCCATTAAATTTGCCGGATTTGGATCGTCCAAAGGATATGAAGTAACCGTCCGCAAAGCTTGAATTACAGCCGAAGTCACATTGTACATCGAGCGCTGGAAAGTAATTCCCAATTGAATTAACATATCATCCTCACCCCGGCAATGTTGACGATAGTAATCCACCAAATAAGGCGGTAGAAAATGCAGCATATCCTGCATTAACAATGTCGGTGGAATCCCCGCAGTACCCACCGGAAAAACATCAGCATAAAGAATTCCATAATGGAAATCTTTCTGCTCATCAGGAACCTGTTTTGCCTGAGCATTATAAGATTTTGTACCCCGGAAAGGTGATGTGCGATAAAAAACCGCTTCCACATAAGGAAGTGCAGCTTCATGCAGCCAGGTAAAACCCTTTGATTTCGGAATAATTTCGTAGCATTCCCCGCGAATATAAACATGATGGTAAATGGGACGGCTAGCTACCGCAAAAATCCCATTTACTAGAAAATTCATCGCATCTGGAACACCTTTAAAACCTCCTTCATCATAGATGTCAGACATCTCAAAGAAAACGGGAGCCATCACTTCCCAAAACAAGCCTAAATTCGAGAAGTAAGACATTTGACGGCACTGTTCCAAAAACATATCTGGGAACAGTTTATAGAGCACCATCATCGGCGGATTGTATTTGAAATAAGCCCGAATTGCTTTATCAGCATTTGCCTTGTATTCTTCACTTTCCAGGTAATCGTTAAATCCTCCACCCATGCCTTGATGCCAAAGCATCGAGCGCATACATTCTTCCGCAAACTCCATGTTAATGCGATCGTGCCACAAATGGTGTAATAACTTTGGCATTTTGAAGGTTGCACCCTTCTCCATAAATGCCAAAAGTTCTGGATGTGCTGTAGCGGAGCCGCGCCAAACCCGCAACTCTGCATCATCACCAGCATAGTGATTGTGCAAATCTAAATACTCCTGCGGTATCAAGTATTTAAAGAAAGGAAAGGGGTCTAAAAATACACGCTCAGCGATGTAAAGTAAATCCCGCCAGTAGAAATCCATCGGCACAGCATAAGCTTTGTAAATGCCGATAATTTGCATCAGATTTTCAGGAGTATCTGGCAGCATTGACCCGCCCGCTTCTAATCTGTGAATGACTTCGGCAAATTCATGGTTAGAAGGAGGCAATTTTGTTGTAAGTTTAACAGAAGTTTCTACCATTTTGGGTTCCTTTAAATGTGAAGTTGACAATTACTCATGATTAATCTATATAGCTATTGGCTTCTAGATTAATTTTCAGGATTTGGTTGAGGAGAAATCAACTCGCGCCGTAACCGCAAGGCGTGAAAAATACTCAAGACATCGTGTTTCCACTCAGGTAACAGTAGCGTCATAGCAATTTCTTCTACTGTATGAATGAGAGCAGAAATAATCGTTAACCACAGGGGAATTCCTGCATAGTCAAAGCCAAATATCGCTATAGTAGCAACGAAAAGAGTTATTCCCCAAATCTTCGCTGAGTAGGTATGATAGCTGGCGGGTTTGCCATATTTCAGCAAGTTAACTGCCCACCATAATAACTGTGTAAAAACCACCGCTAGTAGCGGCCACTGAAACGCAATTAGTATTTGTCTATGAGTCAACCAAGCACTAGCGAATACACAGAGATAAAAGCAGACATCTGCCCAGCTATCGGCTTGACGCAATTGGGCATCGCTAGCACCAATTCGTCGCGCAATAACGCCATCAAAAATGTCAGAAAGAAATCCTGCCACATACCCAATGATGAACCAAATACTTGTTTTGCCGTCAATAGCATCCCAGAGTAAAAATGGGGCGATTGCAGCACGAAAGATAACTAAGGCAAGGGGAATATATTTGAGCATCATTGGTTTGTGGTTCAGGGTCGATCATTGATTTTTATATTGCATAGCTACTTGCGGATTGTTAGTAGCTGGAAGCGTAGCAACTATCGCATTTGTAGTTGCTTCAGTCCAGCGAACTAACCAACTTGGTTGCACTCCCAAAACAAAAATTGTGACGGCTAAAACCAAGGCTGGTAGGGTTTCAGCAAACTTGACTTTGGGATAGTAAGCCAATTTATTATCGAGCTTGCCGAAACAAGTCCTGTTCAGCAGAATTAGGAAATAAACTGCTGTTAACCCAGAGGCAAATATGCAAAGGAGAGTTGGTATGGGAAAGACAGAAAAACAACCTTGAAATACCAGGAATTCGGCAATAAAACCAACTAAACCAGGAATTCCAGCGCTTGCCATTCCGCCTAAAACTAGCAGGGAACTAATTAACGGTAAACCTCGAACTGGGTTCATCAAACCGTTGAGAATATCCAAATCGCGAGTCCCGACTTTAGTTTCAATTGCCCCTACTAAATAAAATAGTAAAGCCAAAATTAAACCGTGACTAACCATTTGAGCAACAGCGCCAACCATCGCCAAAGGTGTACCAGCAGCAGCAGCAACTAAAATGTAACCCATGTGACCGATGGAACTGTAAGCAACCATGCGCTTAATGTCTTTTTGCGCGATCGCACTCAACGCCCCATAAAGTACGCTGAAAGTGCCAATAATTGCTAAGCTAGGGGCAAGAATTGCCCAAGCTTCAGGTAACATTTGTAAGCCGAAACGGACTAAACCGTAAGCTCCTAACTTGGCAAGAATACCCCCCAGCATAATTACAACTGGTGTGGAAGATTCTACATAAGCATCAGGTAGCCAAGTGTGCAAAGGAACTAAGGGAATTTTGATCGCGAATCCTACTAACAGCACTATTAGTAGTATCAGTTGCGTACTCAAAGATAATGTTTGAGTGTGGATATCGCTGTAGTCAAAACTAGAAGAATGACTCAACCAAGCTGTACCTAAGAAAGCGGCCAGGACTAAGATTCCAGAAACAGCGGTATAAAGCAAAAACTTAATCGCTGCATATTCCCGTTTCTGACTACCCCAGATGGCAATTAAGAGGTAAAAAGGAATGAGTTCTAGCTCATAAAACAGGATGAACAGTAGTAAATTCTGAGCGACAAAAGCTCCCGCAATTCCGGCATTCACTAGCAACATTAAAGGGTAGTAAAGCCGGGGTCTTTCTACTGCGTCGCCGCTACCGTAAATCACAATTGCTGTGAGAAAACTGCTTAAAACTACCAGCGGCATTGATAAGCCGTCAACTCCCAAATTATAGTTTAAACCTAATTGGGGAATCCAAGGTAAATATTCCTGAAGCTGCAATCCTGAAGCTGTTAAGTCAAATTGAGTTAACAGCCATGCCGTCCACATAAAGATAGCAAAGGCGAAAGCTAATGCTATATAACGGAGACGATTAGCTGTTTGGTTTCCGGGCAAAAATCCGACGACAATAGCACCCAAAACGGGCAACCAGAGCAAGGTACTCAGCATAGTTTTACCGTGAAGTCTAAAATTGCAAGTTGGCAGATTATAACTTTGTAACGCCAGCCTCTGGGCGGTCAAGTTACCGCTCAGAGGGCGGCGTTACAGTTATAGATGGTATTGAAATTACGCCCAGAGGAAAGTGTGAAAGTGAGATTTATTAGCCGCCAACTATCAGGGGAAGGCGAGATAGTAATGGCCAAGTTAATAACACCATCAAGCCAGCAACTCCGACTATAATTGTCAGAGCATAAAACTGAGTTTGACCGGAAACGTTGTACTTTAAACTTTGTCCGCTGAAAACAGTCGCCAGACCGACAAAATTTACCAATCCATCAACGAGGAAGCGGTCAATCCAGAAGATTGCTTTTGATACGATATCTACTACAAAAACGATGCTCACGCGGTAAAGTTGAGCGGTGTAAAGGTCGTAGGCAAAAAAGTCTTGTAATTGTTGGGAACCCAAACGCACTGGTTTAGCAAAGTTGTCATTTAGATAAACGAATGCTCCGCTACCGATACCGATCGCAGTTGAGGCTATCAATAAGCCAGCAACGACGAGATTAATGTTCGCTGCAATTGGTAATAGTTGCCACTGAATTAACATCAGCGGGACGTGAAGGGTGAAACCCATCAAAATCACCATTGGCAAAATAAACGGCCAGTGCAATTCAGGCGATCGCGCTGTCATTGCTGTCTTTGGTTTGCCACCAAAAATCAGGCTGAACTCCCGCGTTAAACTAAAAGCTGTTAAGGCATTGACGGCTAAAACAACTAAAAACAGCCAATTTCCGTCATTCCACAGGCGATCGCACATTTTCAGCATTGACCAAAAGCAGCCAAACGGAGGTACTGCTACCAATGCCGCAGCACCCACCACAAAGGCTATTCCCGATATCGGCCGCCGCGACCACAGACCGCCCATTTGGGTAAGATCCTGAGTGATGTTATTCCAAATAATGTTGCCAGTGCTCATCACCAACAGACTCATCGCGAAAGCGTAGGTAAATAGCAGTGTTAGCGCTGTCTCGCTTTGCTGCGTCCCTACTGCGATAAACACCAAACCCATGTAAGCGCTGACGGAGTAAGATAGAGCGCGTTTGCTGTCAATTTGGGCGATCGCAATTAAGGAAGCGCCCACAGCAGTCACTCCCCCCACAAAAATCATCGCTGCCACACCCACAGGGGACAATGCAATTACTGGTTGTAACTTAATCAACACCCAAGCCCCCGTTGATACCACGACAGTGTTACGCAAAATCGTCGCAGGCATGGGGCCTTCCATCGCCTCGTCTAACCACAAGTGCAAGGGAAACTGAGCGCATTTGCCCATCGGCCCAGCGATTAAAGCTAAGCTCAACAGCGTGGCAACTGTGGGATCTATAGTTGCAGTTTGCGCCCATGTCGCCAATTCAGTGAAATTCCAAGTACCTGCCAAAGGTAAAAGGGCGACTACTCCCATCAGCAGAATTAAATCTCCCACCCGCTTTGTTAAGAAAGCATCGCGGGCACCGGTAACTACTAAAGACTGGTTGAACCACAAACCAATCAATAGATAGGTTCCCAAGGTGAGAATTTCCAGAATGATGTAGCTGAAAAATAGCGAGTTGCACAACGTCAGGCTGCACATCCCCGCTTCAAACAGTCCCAGCATGGAATAAAACCGCGCCCAACCCCAGTCCATCTCCATGTACCCGAAAGCGAAAATCTGGGCAATCAGGTTTAAACCTGTCACCAAAACTGTCGCGCCGACGGTGACTGAAGAGATTTCTAGGGGGATAGTAAGGTCTAGACCGGCTACGTTGAGCCAAGGTATGAAGATTTCCTGCGACGGCTGATTCCAAGTCGCAGACAAAGCTAGCACTCCGTGGGCAAAAGCGATGAAGGTCAGGAGTGCATTTAGGTAGCCAGCAGGTCGAGGCCCTGTCAGGCGAGTAATACCGGGAAACCACAGGGCAGATAAGACAGCACCTATGAGGGGATAGCAGGGTATCAACCAAACGGTCTGGAGAAAGACTTGGGCCATTGGGATTACCTGTCAAGGGTTACAAAAAGTTAAAAATCTGAGAATGAGCCTGAGTTGCGATCGCCAAAGCAGGCACATCAAAATATTGTTATTAATTTTATATTAAGTTTTGCCTTGCTTTTTCATTTTTGATTAGACAACTTTGTAATGATCCCCCTAAATTTTGCTTATATAAATTTTTCTTATCTAGCATAGAATTAGCATTAATTTTGCTGGTTAAATACAGGTCTGGCTCTTTTTCGGAAATCACTAATCGCAATTTCTGGTCTGTTTACTAATAGCTCAGTGCGCTTTTATGTGGAAACTTTAAGTATAGAAATAACGTCTCCTTGTGAGTAAGATGGTAACTTTATATATTTGTTATGAACGAGCAATCTTTTTTACAAGCAACTCACAAACTCAACAATGAAGATTTTGTAGAAAAAGTTTACTGTACTTATTTAAAACGAGATTCTGATATTCAAGGAAAAAATTTCTTTCTTTCTTTCTAAATTAGAGGTGGTAAAATTACATTCGCACAGCGAACAATAACATACTTACGTTTATTTATATCTGACTATTTAAGTAGTCGGGCATAATTATTAGTGTTAGAGTTAGAATTGTAGACTCTATTCAAAAAACTTTGAGGTTTTCCCATGCTGACGCTTTATCACCAGCCGATTTCTTTCAATTCGCGCCGCGTTTGGATTACACTGCTGGAAAAAGGACTTGAGTTTGAACTGATAGAGATGAATTTAGATGGGGATCAGTTCAAGCCAGAGTTTTTGGCAATTAACCCTTTCCACCATATTCCAGTTTTGGTAGATGACGGCTTTAATGTAGTTGAATCTTTGGCAATTCTGGATTATTTAGAGGCAAAGTACCCTACACCGACAATGTTGCCAAAAGATGCAAAGGAAATCGCGATCGCGCGGATGGTGCAAATGGTGACAGTAAATGAGTTGTCGCCTGCTGTGATGGTACTATCTCCACAGATGTTAGGTTTGCCTGGAGGTGACGCGGAAAAAATCGAGATCGCTTTGCAGAAAATTGCGACAGTGCTAAAGTTTTTTGAGAATTTATTAGGCGATCGCCCTTTTTTTGGTAGCGAAAATTTAACTCTCGCTGAGGTGGTTGCGGGTACTGTTATACCTTGGCTACCGAGAGGTGGTGTTTCTTTGAGTGACTATCCGAAATTGAATGCTTGGTGCGATCGCTTGATAGCGCGTCCCGCCTGGAAAGCGACTCAGCCGACACCAGCATCAATAGAATGGATAAAATCTCGCATAGCAGCTCGAATGGGGCTGTAGAATAAGTCTCATGGAAAGAAACCGGGTTTCTTCATAGAATCTCCGCAGAGAATCGGAGATTTTTCTAAGAAACCCGGTTTCTAATCTCCTCCTGCTAAAATCGCTCAATTTCCCAGGCTTTTTCTGGGAGTTTTGCTTGTTGTTGTCCGCGCGATCGCGCCCAAACGTTGCACAAGCCAATGGGAGTATGGAATAATTCTGCTAGATTGGCTTTGCCAGCGATCGCTTTGGAGGATGCGATCGGCAATTCTTTCAACAACCATCGCGATAACCGATAAAAATATTCCCCTGCTGTTAATTCTCGCATCAAATCGACCCCGTGCAGTTCGTGCAAATACCTATTTGACTCCCCATAACGCCGCCACTGACTTTGCAATTGCTGGAAGCTAGATCGATGTCGATGACGGACGATCGCATCTTCAGCAAACTCTAATCTATAGGAAGTCTCGCGCAGAATTCGCCAACAGAAATCAGCATCGCCACCAGTGGTAAGATAAGGACGAAATAAACCCACTTTTTCCAAAACTTGCCTACGAACAGCTAAATTCGCAGTTTGACCGTAAGCACAAAAAGGATGAGCTAAAGTATGTTTCTGGGAAAGAGTATCCTCAATCGCGGCGTGTTGTTCCCAAATAGTTTTACCGGGAAGGGGGCTCACTTCACCAGCAACAATTCCCACATCGCGATCGGCAAATGGCCTAATTAAAGTTTCTAACCATTCTGGTTGAGGCCGACAGTCGGCATCGGTAAAAGCAATTATATCACCCTGGGAGGCGCGAATGCCTGTATTGCGGGCAGCATAGGAACTTTGAATTTTATTTTCGGTGAGGGAGTGAATAATAATTGTAGCTGTGGCGGCGGCTGTGAGAATGGCAGGAGTGCGATCGCTACTTTTATTATCTACCAGTAAATACTCTACTTGCTGGGCTGGATAAGTTTGAGCTTTCAGGCAATTAATTAAATCTGGCAAATCTTTCTCGCCATTATAAATAGGAATCACCACAGAAATCATTCAACAAACCTCCATATTAGTCCGCGTAGGCGGACTTTATTTGTGTAGGCGCGATTTCAATCGCCACGATATTTTTTCAAAAGGTCTATTCCTTAACAAATAGGAATAGCAATTATAAACTCCGTCCCTTGCCCAACTTCTGATTTACAAGTCAAAGTTCCCCGATGTTTTTCCACCACAATTTGATAGCTAATAGACAAACCTAAACCCGTCCCTTTACCAACAGCTTTTGTTGTAAACAAATAGTCAAAAACTTTCTCCCGAACCTTGGGCGACATTCCCACTCCATTATCTCCGATCCGAATCTCGACGCGAGCGCCTTCATTGATAATGGCTGTATGAATTGTAATTAAATTAGGATTGACTTTAATATCGGACAGAGTACGACCTAAATTCTGTTCTTCCAGGGCATCAATTGCATTAGTAAAAATATTCATAAATACCTGATTTAATTGTCCGGCATAGCACTTGACTAATGGTAAATTTCCATACTCCTTAATTATTTTAATCTCTGGACGATCTGGATTGGCTTTGAGGCGATGTCCTAACAACATCAACGTACTGTCTAATCCCTCATGAATATCCACACTTTTAAGATCGGACTCATCTAATCTCGAAAAAACCCGCAAAGACATTACAATTCCTCGGATGCGTTCCGATCCTACCTTCATAGATAATAATATTTTCAGTAAATCTCCCTGAAGAAATTCCAGTTCCATTTCTTCAATTTTCTCCTGAATTTGAGGAGTTGCTTGCGGAAACTCAGCTTGATAAATTGCAATCAAATCTAGTAAATCTTGAACATATATCCTAATATATTCTAAATTTCCATAAATAAAGTTAACAGGATTATTGATTTCGTGTGCAATTCCTGCTACAAGTTGTCCTAAGCTAGACATCTTTTCAGTCTGAACTAACTGCGCTTGAGCGTATTTTAAATTGCTCAGAGCTTCTGACAATTCAGCAGTGCGTTCCTCGACACGGCTTTCTAGATCGCGAGTGAGCTGTTGCAAAGCTGTTTCTGCTCGTTGTCGCTCTCTAATTTCCTGTTGAAGTTGCAGATTTTGCTTATCCAATCCTGCTTCTGCTAACTCCCTACTCTCTTCGCTTAACACTAACCACCAAGTAGCAATACCAGTTAACACTAACAACAAGGCATACTGTAACAGAAAAACTCCGATTAATGCCTCAGCAGTCGTTTCTGGAATTTCAGGAGATCGGACAACTCCTAAATAGTAAACTAAACCAAAGATTGCTCCTGTTAAAGAAGAGATTAACACAAAAATCTCTAGAAATGTTGCCAGCCTAAGACCTAAACGCGGAGAAAATTTTTCTTTAAAAATAGATTGCCCAATGGCCAGAGTCATAGTTTCTATCGTCGCACTTGCAGTCTTACATTTATCTCCGCACCGAGCATCTAAGCTACAACAAAGCGAACAAATTGCTCCGTCATAAACCGGGCAAAATGCCATATCTGCTGGCTCATATTTCTGTTCGCAAATACAGCAAGGTATCAAAGATTCTTGACTGATGCTGAGTTCTCCCCAATCTCTCTTAAAAACCGGGGTTAAGATTCCCTCCTTAAGAAGGGAAGCTAGAGCCGAGCGAGATTTAAGACTATTAGTTAGTAAATCCGGGGAATCAAAAACAGAGTCAAATTTAGCTGTTTGCCGATAAACATTTTCGCGGGCAATGTAATACTTACCTTGAGTAATTACAGCTATAATTGGAGATAGAATAAAGGCTAACACTAGGGCAATAAAAGGTGCATAAGCCTGAGCATAAATGCCAAAAATTCCCACAAAAGCGATGATTGAGATCGTGGAGGCGATCGCCATTGAGCCAAATCCTACGGGATTGAAATTGTAGAGATAAGCCCGTTTAAATTCAATGTACGATGGGCTTAAGCCTAGTGGTTTATTAATTACTAAATCCGCTACTAAAGCTCCAATCCAAGCAATCGCCACATTCGAGTATAGTCCCAAAACGGCTTCTAGGGTTTCAAAGACTCCCATCTCCATCAACAATAACGCGATCGCAACATTGAAAACCAGCCAAACCACTCTCCCCGGATGGCTGTGAGTGAGTCGAGAAAAAAAGTTTGACCAAGCTAACGAGCCTGCATAGGCATTGGTAACATTGATTTTGATTTGGGAAATAATCACAAATAGTGTAGCAATAGATAAAACCACGCTGGGATTAGAAAATATATAGGCAAATCCTGCTGAATACATTTGAATTGGCTGTTTAGCACTAGCAATCGCCACGCCGTGACTAATCGCCAAAGATGCTAAAAATGCTCCTCCTAACTGTTTTGCTACTCCCAAAACTATCCAGCCGGGCCCAGCTACTATTACTGCGATCCACCACCGAAAACGATTATCTTTTTCCTGATTTGGGAGAAAACGTAGATAGTCAACTTGTTCGCCTAATTGAGCAATTAAAGAAAAAGATACCGTTGCTGCTGAACCAAATAATAACGGATCAAATGCCGCTCCGCTCGGTGATTCTCCGGCAAATTTAAACCAATTGGCAAGAGCATTAGGCTCTTTGTAAAGCACAAAAATATAGGGAGCAATCATTAATATTAGCCAGATGGGTTGAGTCCACAACTGCAACTGGTTAATTAATGTCACTCCGTAAAAAACTAAGGGAATAATAATTAGGGAACAAAGTACATAGCCGATGGGTAAAGATAGGTGAAAATATAGTTCCAATGCCTGAGCCATAATCGCTGCTTCTAAGGCAAAGAAAATAAATGTAAAGGAAGCATAAATCAGCGAGGTGATTGTAGAGCCAATGTAACCAAATCCTGCTCCTCTCGTTAATAAATCTATATCAATATTATATTTTGAAGCATAGTAGGCAATTGGCAAACCTGCAAGAAAAATAATTGTGCCGACAGTAATAATTGCCCAAAAAGAGTTAGCAAAACCATAACTAATTAGCAGGGAACCACCGATGGCCTCTAGAGCTAGAAAAGAAATACCTCCTATAGCAGTGTTGGCAACTAGAAACTCTGACCATTTCCTGAAGGATTTGGGAGCGTAGCGGAGCGAATAATCTTCTAGGGTTTCATTAGCTACCCAAGTATTGTAGTCTCGCCGCTCTTTAACAATCTTGCGGTTTGGTGCAGCCATAATCAATGATAAGTTTACTCAACAAAAAAACATGAACGCTGTTGTGAATAGTTCCAAGTTTATACGGTAAATACAAAATTTTTATTGTTAATTAGCACCCTAGATTTAATGATATATGAATTAGCTGATAAGCACAGTATCATGTAATACATATTAGCTCGGATCTCGAAGTATTTACCCTTTCTTTTTCTCTCTATATAGACTTTGGCTATCTAGCAAAAACAAAGGTATTAGCATATTATTAATTACTTATATAATTAAGTTTATTAGCTTCTACATTCTGCGAAATTATGCGAATAGAGATAATGCAATGTAAATTGAATGCAAATTTTCAGCCTAGCTAGTTTCTAGCATTGTAGATAAGTAGTCGGACATAATTAAACTCCGGGTGGGCGCTCGCCGCGCATTGCCTGTAACTCATAGAAGAAGATGGTTGCGGCGAGCGCCCACCTGTGCATTTTATAGCGTTTATTTATGTCCACCTACTTAATTAAATATTTCATTTTTTTATTTTCAGCCATTTTAGATAATTATAGCAACTGCCAAAACTTTGAGGAAAGATGTTTCGTAAGGCCGCCCTCGCTCGGTAATTTACCGCAAGCGACGGCGGCGTTACGTAAGTTATCAAAGAAAACAGTCGGTTTTTGTAACTTACTCTACTGCCAAAGGTTTAATGACTGATGACTAAGCTGATGATAACTAGAATCAGATTAATTGCGTAAAAGCTACCAACAACTTGAGTTTCTGACCATCCAGACAGTTCTAAATGATGATGTAATGGAGCCATTTTTAACAAGCGTTTACCCACACCGTCGGGTCCTTTCGTAGCTTTGTAATAGCCAACTTGGGCGATTACTGACATCGTTTCTACAAATAGAATCCCGCTGATAATTAATAGTAACCACAGAGTATTAGTAAGAAGTGCAATAGCTGCTAAAGCACCTCCTAAAGCTAAGGCTCCTGTATCGCCCATGAACACGCGGGCAGGGTTGCGATTCTGAGTAACAAAGCCTAAGCAACTGCCGCTAATACAGGCGCAAAAAATCATTAATTCTGGGGAAATCTCTGCAACAGATGCACCTAAACCCAGGAAAGCGATCGCACCTAAACCGCCCATTAATCCATCAATACCGTCGGTAATATTTGTAGCATTGCTTTCGGCTACTAATACAAATGTAGCTAAGGGCCAGAATAACAAACCCAAGGGTAATGCTACACCAAAAGGCAAAGCAACAGTTGTGAGAATTGTCGGTTGGCGAAATGCTAGCCAGAGACAAAATAGGACAGAAAAACTAATTTGCAATGCCAATTTCATCTGCGGTGAAATGCCTTTGTTAGACTTGCGGCGGAGGATTTGCCAGTCATCTAGCCAGCCGATGAAAGCATAAGCTAAGGTTACAACTGATACAGCAATAACATCGGAGTTAAACTTAGACCATAAAAGCGCGATCGCCACCCCCGTAGGCACAAAAAATATGCCGCCCATTGTTGGCGTTCCCGCCTTCTGCAAGTGAGCTTGCGGGCCGTCTTCGCGAATTATTTGCCCTGCTTTGAGCTGCTGGAGTAAAGGCACAATCCAGTAGCCTAAAATAGTTACAGCTACAGCAGAAATAGCTAGGGGTAGAAATAGAGATTGCTCTATATTTAAAAATCTCCCAGCAGTCCAATCTAAACCAATGGCGGAAACGCTTAAGCACAGCCCCAGCAACAATAATAGGGTTGTTCCTGAAAGGTTAAAAGGCTTGCTAAAAGATAGTTTTTCGTCCACAAAATCTTCCTCACCACTCCCTAAAATATATCCATTGAAAAATCACAAAATCAGGAATCATGAATTGGGAAGTAGGGAGAAAGAGAAAATTTAATTAGGAATTATGAACTGAGGATCAAACAATTAAGAGGAAAGATTGATTCACAAAGTCAAGCGCTACGCGCAGGCTACGCCAACGCAATGACATCAGCATTCCTATTCAATTTAATTTTCCTTCTTCCTTCTTCCTTCTTCCTTCTTCCTTCGTTCTTACATATCGTCATCTACTTCGATCGCGTCCTCAACATCATCATCAAGGTCATCATAAGGACTATCATCACCGCCCATCAAATCTGTGATTTCTGGTTCTGCATCTAAGACATAATCGGGTTCTTGGTTATCCCGCGCCAACAGGCGACCTGTTGCTTCCAACCACTCTAGAAGCGAAGATTCTTGCTTTAGAGGAATGACCTCAGCAGGCTCATGGCGAGGTATTTGACGCAGAGAAGGGTTATACATTGATTATTTATCCAAAAAACGCGATAGGGTAGAAGGCATTTGGCTTATGGTGTGGGTCTTAGGAATTGGGATTGTTGAATATCCGCCCATCTGCGATCGCGCATCCGCTTCGTGCGGCTAGTCCCCAGTCTCCCTCAGCCGATTTGCCCCTAGATATTTTAATCTAACACTATCCTATCGGACAATAAATCAGAAAATGACTATTAGTGCAGCTATTTGGTACACAAAGGACGGTTACGACACCAGCGGAACCAGACTTCTCGGCCGCCATTCGGCAGGAGAAGGGTTTCTCAAAAGCTTAGTGCAACACGGAACTGGTGAATATCTCTACTGTTACACAGAAAGCCAAGAGACCTTTAGCGAGTTTTGCGATCGCATCCGTCCTTGGTTAGAACAACCTCGAAAAGTCCGGTGGATTCCCACCGCCGAACCTCACTTGCTAGCTCAACCTGGCCTACTTTATCGACCCGATCCTAATCTCTCCGAGATGGCATGGGTGCGTCGATTTGCCAACCAGCGAGCTTATAGTATTTGCGGCGTTACTCACACGATCGCGACTAAGTACGTGATGGAAAGAATCGGCGAATTACTAATAGCACCAGTTCAACCTTGGGATGCTTTAATCTGCACTTCTCTAGCTGTTAAAGTAGCAGTAGAGGCAGTATTAGAAAATTGGGCAGAATATTTAGCAAATCGCACTGGTGGCCAACCTCAAACTTCCATCAAATTGCCCATTATTCCCCTGGGAGTTGATTGTAGTATTTTTCCCCAAGGTCTTGAAGCAATTAATGCTCGCAACCAGCAACGACAAGCACTTGGAATTCCTGCCAAGGATATTGTAGTCTTGTTTGTTGGGCGATTAACTTTCTCTGCAAAAGCTCATCCAGTACCAATGTATATGGCTCTAGAAAGGGCAGCACAAAAGGCAAATGCTAAACTTCATTTAATCCAGGCTGGTTGGATTGAAGATCCGCGAGAAGAACCAGAATTTAAAAGTAGCGCTCAGGCTTTTTGTCCCTCAGTAAATCATGTTTTTGTGGATGGGCGCAAACCGGAAATCAGATCAAATATTTGGTCGGCTGCTGATATTTTTATTTCCTTATCAGACAACATTCAAGAAAGTTTTGGGCTGACACCAATTGAAGCAATGGCTAATGGTTTGCCAGCAGTTGTTTCAGATTGGAACGGCTACAAAGAATCTGTCCGGCATGAAATAGATGGTTTCCGAATTCCCACCGTGAGCCCCGCAGCAGGTTCTTGCTTAGATTTGACAATCAACTATGCTGATAACAGCTTAAATTGGCCAACTTATATGGGTCATACTTCAATGGTGACAGCAGTTAATATTGATGCCTGTACAGAGGTATTGAACAAATTAATTGCTAGTAGTGAATTAAGGCGCAAAATGGGAGAAAATGGGCGGCAGCGCGTCAAGGAAATTTATGATTGGAAAGTGGTAATTGCTGCTTATGAGCAGTTGTGGAAGGAATTAGCAGAAATACGGGCTACCATGCCGGAATCTATGCCTTTAAAATCAGATAGACCACCTTATCCACTTTGCGACGATCCATTTAGGCCATTTAGCCACTATCCCAGTAAAAACCTCAGCAATGAAATGGTAATTAGTTTAGGTAAGATGGCGACACCGGAACGGTTGAAGGAAATCCAGAATATGTGGATAACTAGCTTTGGTTCAGAAAGGAGAATACCTGTTACTATTCAGATAGATATTGTGGATGCGATTAAACAAGAGGGCGCTATGAGTGTCGGGGAAATTCTCAGACGCTATGCTACAAATGACAAAGAATTAGCATATCTTCGTCGGACTCTGCTCTATCTGATGAAATTTGATATCTTAGTTAACTGTTAACTGTTAACTGTCAACTGTCATTGCGAACTCTGCGAAGCAATCGCAATAGCTTAAGTAGGACTCCCACAAACCCCGTAACGCCGCCTTCTAGGCGGTAAATTTAACCGCCTGGAAGGCGGCGTTACAGATAATTTTGGGTAAGTCCTGTTAAGATTACTTCAGGGTTTCCCAAGCTTAACTTTGTGAAAAAATTGTGGTTAGATTGGCTGACAATAGTATAGAATATATATTATTGAATCGGATACCTTGTGAGTGCTTCAATTGGCAAGCGCTACATACAGCCTTCGCCAACGTAATGATCGAAACTAACAACTAACAATTAACAACTAACAATTAACACTTAACAACTAACAAAAAGTTATGATTGGAAAATCTACACTATTAGAGGCGATCGCAGGTAAGAATCGGGGTTTGCTAGCTACAGAGACTGATAAGCAAGCAATTTTAGCTGCGATCGCGCAACTCGAAGACTACAACCCCACTCCGCGTCCTGTCGAGGCTACTGAACTCTTAAATGGCGATTGGCGCTTACTATACACTACCAGTAACGGATTGTTGGGATTTGATAAATTGCCCTTGATTAAATTGGGTCAAATTTATCAATCTATCCGCGCTAATGAAGCAAAAGTTTACAACATTGCCGAACTTTACGGCTTGCCTTTTGTTGAAGGAATAGTCAGCGTAGCTGCTAGATTTGAGGTGGTTTCAGAAAAGCGAGTTCAGGTCAAGTTTGAACGCTCAATTGTCGGTTTACAGCGGCTAATTAACTATGAATCGCCGGCAGATTTCATCGCTCAAATTGAGGCAGGTAAAAAGTTTGCTGCTGCCGATTTTAAGTTAGATAGTCGAGAACAGCAGGGATGGTTAGATATTACTTATTTAGATAGCGATTTACGGATTGGGCGCGGGAATGAGGGGAGTGTATTTGTTTTGACTAAAGGCTAAAATTCTGGGAAAAATGACAGAAAAATTATTACGTTTTAATGATACATTAAAACAAAAAAAGCATCTTTCTTATAAAAGAAAGACGCTGTTTAAAATTTACAACCTTGTTAGGCAATTACCCTACAAAAAAGTCAAACCGACAAATTACTTATCGGCAAACAGCACGATTATTAGCATTTCTCACAATCGTACCCACAGCACCATTAATCTGCACAGGATTACCCGTACTAACTCGGATCAAGCGAGGTTGTTTCTTCAAGCAAGCTCTAACAGATTCACCCCAAGCAGAAAGTGCTGCGGTATATTCCGATCTAATCCGGGGGACATCATCCGCAGTCAACCCTTGAGGAATTGCAGCGGGACGGAACTGATCCGTGAGAGGGTGATCTGTAGTTACAGTTGTATCAGTCGCAACATTGGTAATCACCGGAAAATCAAAGGCTTTTGGCAATGTTCTATCAGGTAGTTTACCTGGTAGCGCCTGATACTTCATCGAGCCACCCTTGTAGTCAAAATTTGATTGTGCCAAAGCTGGTAAGGGTATACTGGCTAATAGAACGGTGCAGCAACCCCAAAAGAATTTTGATTTCACAATACTCGTCTCCTCTTTATAGAATTTGCACGTTTGTATCTAGACCCAAAAAAGTCATCTACCTTCCATTGAAGAAGCGCCTGATACTTTTGAGCCTTTGAGGTCGATTCTAACCTACCTAAACTTATATCAGACATCCCCAGAAAATTTAAAACCAACTTCAACCCAAAACTGTAGAATCGCCTCAGTTGATCTTGAGATTCTATCATCCAAAACGATCGCCCCATCAGGTTTTGGGATTGACAAGATTGATTTATTTCCACAAGATGTCCTTGGGAACCTTATCAAATTTTCTCCCAGATATCAAGCTTTGTGTACCCAGAGTTAGCGAAAAATAGCGATCGCAGTTAACTTACCGTTTAAGAGCCTGTGATTCTAGCTTGGCAAACAAGACACAATGCTTGTAAATTACCACTCTTGGCCTTCTCAAGCGACAATAGAGAGAACCGGCTTGGAAATTTGGTGATTGTAGTGGAAGACAGCACAGGCATAGACTTGTTAAGTACAATGATTCCCGCCGCTCCTGCGGGCTACAAATCAGGCTTTGCAGGCATTATCGGACGGCCTAACGTTGGTAAATCGACTTTGATGAATCAACTGGTGGGGCAGAAAATAGCCATTACCTCTCCAGTGGCTCAGACAACTCGCAACCGACTGCGGGGAATTCTGACAACGGAAGAAGCACAGATTATTTTTGTAGATACCCCTGGAATCCACAAGCCACACCACCAACTAGGTAAGGTATTGGTTCACAATGCTCAACTAGCCATTCACTCCGTTGATGTGCTGCTGTTTGTGGTAGATGCTTCTGTACCCGCTGGCGGTGGCGATCGCTATATCGTCGATCTCCTAGTCAATACCCAAACCCCAGTTATTCTCGGCCTGAATAAATCCGACCAACAACCCTCAGAGTCCCAAGCACAGCTTGATAATACCTACACTCAGCTAATTGAAGCCAAACAGTGGCCGATAGTCAAATTTTCTGCCCTCACCGGCGAGGGAGTGGAAGCACTGCAACAAATATTAATCGAACACTTAGAACCGGGCCCCTATTACTATCCCCCCGATTTGGTTACTGACCAACCCGAACGCTTCATCATGGGGGAACTAATCCGAGAGCAAATTTTACTGCTAACCCGTGAAGAAATACCCCACTCAGTAGCGATCGCGATCGACATCGTAGAAGAAGCACCCACCATTACCCGCGTACTCGCCACCATCAACGTCGAACGCGATTCCCAAAAAGGTATTGTTATTGGTAAAGGCGGCAGTATGCTTAAAGAAATTGGCAGTGCAGCACGGCAGCAAATTCAAAAGTTAATTGACGGCAAAGTACATCTAGAACTATTTGTCAAAGTGCAACCCAAATGGCGACAGTCCCGCACCCGATTGGCAGAATTAGGCTATCGGGTAGAAGAATAATA
>NZ_CACA01000097.1:0-45368 GCF_000180455.1 Kamptonema sp. PCC 6506 | reverse complement strand
ATATAGGATTATCCCCGCGATCGCGATCGTTGAGAAGAATATCAAGAATGCGAATAGTCTCTGTTCTTAAACCCACAATCTCTATCTAACGAATCTTCTTTCAAGTATTTTTGATATTATCAATCTGACAACGTAACTCTTCTGCTTTTTCTAATAAGTCCGATTGTGCGATCGCACTCTGTTCTTTACTTGCCATCCACTTTAATTTTACCGAGTGACTTTCTGCTTCTTCATCACCTATAATTAAGCAAGCAACAGCACCACTGCGATCGGCTCGCCCAAATTGTTTCTTAAAAGCACTACCGCTCAAATCTATCTCTAGGCTAAATCCAAAACTACGCAGTTTTTGAGCCAATAATACCGCTTGTACTTCAGCGCGATCGCCCCTTGAAACTATATAGAAATCTAACGTATTAGTAGGTGCAGGTTGCAACTGTTGCAACAGTAAAATTAACCTTTCTAAACCCATTGCCCAACCCACCGCAGGCGTATCTGGCCCCCCCAATTCTTTTACTAAACCGTCGTAGCGACCACCACCGCAGACCGTTGCTTGCGCTCCCAAATCATCGGATATAATTTCAAAAGCTGTGTAGGTATAGTAATCTAAACCTCTAACTAATCGCGGATTTAATTGATATTTAATCCCCAAATCAGTTAACATTTGCTGCACTTTTTCAAAGTGGCGGCGCGAGTTTTCCCCTAGATAGTCAAGAATGCTTGGTGCATCTGCTGCAATTTCCTGGGTACGAGGATTTTTACTGTCTAAAATTCGTAGCGGATTGCGAATTAAACGATTTTGAGAATCCTGGTCTAATTCTTCTTTATAAGGTGTTAAATAATCTATCAAAGCTTGACGATAATTCTGCCGATCTTCCTTATTTCCTACCGAGTTAAGATCCAGGCCTAAATTTGTCAATCCGAGAGTTTTCAGGATGTCAGTAGCGATGGCAATTACCTCTACATCGGCCCTGGGATCTGCCGTTCCTAATACTTCTACCCCAAGCTGGTGAAATTGGCGCATTCGTCCTGCTTGTGGACGTTCGTAGCGAAACATGGGGCCAGTGTACCAAAGGCGCTGTAATCCACCTTGAGCATCTAAACTATTTTCAATAAAAGATCGTACTACTCCGGCTGTACCTTCTGGACGTAGTGTAATTGAGCGATCGCCCTTATCTTTAAAAGTGTACATTTCTTTGCCGACAACATCCGTAGCTTCGCCAATACCGCGCTCAAATAAAGATGTCTGCTCAAAAATTGGAGTCCGAATTTCTCGATAAGCTGCTTTTGCTAGAATCTCTCTAGCAATTGCTTCTAAGCGCTGCCAATATCCAATTTCAGGAGATAAGATATCCCGAGTTCCTGGTAAAGTTTTAATCGTACTCATTTTGAGATTTTTAGATTTTGAGTTTACACAACTAAAAGTAACGCCGCCCTTTGGGGGTAAAATAACCGCCTAGAAGACGGCGTTACAAAATTACTTTAGAAGTTATTGTAGAAGTTATTGAGTTATGCGTTTTTAGTGTTAATTATAATTAAACTCAAAACTCATAACTCAATACTTAAATTAACAGGGTGAGTTTCGTACAAATATTGTTCGTTGGCGGCAAGATTTACTGGCTAAACTCGCCCCTAAAAAAACTCCCTACAAATCAAAACTTCATTAAACTTCCCTACCATCTGGGAGAGTATCATCTCGCTCCCACACACCAAAGCGATCGCTATAGTAAGCCAATATTCGATCTACCTGCTGGCGAACTTCTGGATCGGCATCTTTAGAATACTGTACCCACAAACCCGCCACTTGGCTTTGACTGTAATCAAACTGCTGCGACTGCTGCGGAATTAAACCAGTTTCTACCCCTTCTACTTGACGCAGATGGGAGGCCACCTCTCGATATACTGCAAGCGGTAATTTTTGGCAACAAATTTTATACCGCAACTTTTTTTCCTGTGCCGTCTGCATTATCCCTTATCTTTGCCTGTGTTCAACCTTAGCCCTGTCTAGGATACCCCTTTATCGATGTGCCCTGGTAGAACGCAGCAGTTAATATTATCCAAACATACCTTTCCCCACTGCATAGCCCAGCGGACGAGTGCTACTCTGTTGCCTGTAGCCGTTTTGGTGAGGATATTGCTCATGTGGTTATCGACTGTACGCTTGCTAATATCCAACTTGTCGGCTATTTCTTGATTAGTCAATCCAGCAGCCACTAATTCTACCACTTGCAGTTCTCTGTCCGAGAGGGTGACAGAGGTGTGAGACACGCCAATAGCCATAATTTTTTTCTATCTCTGCATATTTACCTATGTACAATTTTAAAGGCATATCGGTACAATACTCCCTGCCCTAGCAACAATACTTAGCGATTAGACAATTTGGGTAGGGGCATGAAGCTTTTTTGGCGATCGCAGATATCAGTAACTCTGATAGGATAGTAATTGGTGCTTAAAAAAGCTGGCAAAAAAAGTGACTTATCCTCGCGTTCTGTGCCTCGGTGAAATTTTGTTTGATTGTCTAGCGGATCGGCCCGGGCGATCGCTAGAACAAGTAGAATCTTGGACACCCTATCCAGGCGGGGCTATTGCTAATGTGGCTTGTGCTTTAGTTAAATTGGGGACTAAGGCAGGATTTATCGGCGCTGTGGGCGCAGATGAACTGGGAAACTCGCTGGTAGAATTGTTGGCAGAGGTTGGTGTTGACACAACGGGAGTACAGCGACACCCGACAGCACCGACGCGGGAAGTTTATGTGTTACGCTCGGAGTCGGGCGATCGCGAATTCGCTGGTTTTGGTAAATTGAACGCCGCAGAATTTGCCGATACTCGCCTGCAAGCAGCACAAATACCAGAGGTGTTGTTTGAAAATGCTGAATTTTTAGTCTTAGGAACTTTAGAACTAGCTTATCCCGACAGTCGGGGTGCGATCGCGCGTGCGATTAAATTGGCAGAACAATACGACGTTAAAATTGTTCTTGACATTAATTGGCGTTCTGTATTTTGGCAAAACCCAGAAGAAGCTAAACCGCTAATTAAAGAACTATTAAAAAAAGTTGATTTTCTTAAACTCTCCGAAGAGGAAGCTCAATGGTTATTTAATACCACCGATGCGGGTGCAATTACTTACCGTCTCGACTCAGTGGAAGGCGTAATTGTAACTGCTGGCGCAGCAGGTTGTGGCTATTGTATTTCCCAGAATGAAGGCAAACTTCCGGCTTTTAATGTAGACGTTGAAGATACTACTGGTGCAGGCGATGGCTTCGTTGCGGGGTTTGTTCACCAGTTGTGCCAACATGGAATTCACAGCTTAGAAGATGCGGAAACTGTGAAGAAAATTGTTACATATTCGAGTGCAGTGGGTGCAATGGTAGCAATGAAACCAGGCGCGATCGCATCTCAACCTACTGCTGCTGAAGTAGAAGCATTTTTGTATTTACATAAAAGCCTTTAACTCCTCATATTACATTTAATGAAAAATATCTAACTTTTTAAACCACTGTGTTAGGCTCGTGTCCTGTTTATCTACAGGATAAAAAAATGTTACCAATAAAACGCTATGTAGCAGAGTTCATAGGTACTTTTTGGCTAGTATTTGGCGGTTGTGGTAGTGCCGTACTCGCAGCAGTATTTACCGCAGATGCAGCCAAAATTGCACCCAATGTTGTCTTTCCCGTGGGAGTCGGATTAGTTGGTGTGTCTATGGCTTTTGGCCTGACAGTGTTGACGATGGCCTTTGCTATTGGTCACATTTCTGGCTGTCACCTCAACCCGGCGGTTTCCTTTGGCTTATTTGTAGGCAAACGTTTCTCAGGCAGCGAACTCTTACCCTATATTATCGCCCAAGTTGCGGGAGCAATTGTAGCAGGGTTTGTTCTCTACCTAATTGCTAGCGGTAAACCAGGTTTTGAAATTGGCGGTTTTGCAGCCAATGGCTACGGTGAAAACTCTCCTGGTAAGTATGGTTTAGTAGCTGCTTTCCTCGCCGAATTTGTACTTACCTTCATGTTTTTAATTATTATCTTGGGGGCTACCGATCCTCGTGCTCCCCAAGGTTTTGCACCCGTAGCGATCGGTTTAGGTTTAACTTTGATTCACTTAATTGGTATTCCCGTTACCAATGTGTCTGTTAACCCGGCGCGGAGCACTGGCCCTGCGTTGATTTTAGCAGTTTTTGGCAGTCAGACTTGGGCGATCGCGCAGTTATGGCTGTTTTGGCTGGCCCCCATTGCTGGTGCGATCGCCGCAGGGTTTTTCTACTCATCCTTTTTAGCTGAATCAACCGTTGAATCGTAGGTATAGCAGGGGCTAGGGTCTAGGGACTAGGGGCTAGGGGAAGAAGGGAATAGAATCAGCGAGTTTGGTGGAACTCAGAACGTTCTAACCGACGAAAGCGGTTGCTATATTTATCCCCGTGACCATATTTCTCGTAAGGTGGGCGCTGCTGTTATCAATATTATGGCTAATACTCAAGGCTCATCGCAGCAGCGCCCACCCTACATAAACTTACATGAACTCACGGGGATCTGTGACATATCCTGTCAACGCAGATGCGGCCGCTGTATAAGGCGAAGCGAGATAAACTTGCGCTTCTTTATTCCCCATCCGGCCCGGGAAATTCCGGTTAGTTGTAGAAACACAAATTTCCGGTTCATTCAACCGCCCAAAAGTATCCTTTGGCCCGCCCAAACAAGCTGCACAAGAAGGTGCAGCAGGTTCAATGCAACCCGCAGCTAAGAAAATCTCAGACAATGTTTGACCTTCATGTTTAAGGCTAAACAAATCTTCGTAAACCTTCTGAGTTGCAGGCACTAAATAAGTCGGAACTTTGACTTGATTGCCTTTAATAAGTTTAGCAGCATGGAGGAAATCGGAAGTTTTGCCGCCAGTACAAGAACCGATATATACTCGGTCAATTTTTACATCGCGGCAATTTCTGGCTAAGTCGCGGTTATCGGGAGAATGGGGTTTAGCAACTACTGGTTCTAATTGGCTGACATCGTAGGTGCGATCGCTATAAAATTTAGCATCGCTATCGGTGTAAACTGCCTCAAAAGGTTTCGATGTCCGGGCGCGAACGTATTCAAATGTTGTCTCATCTGGGGCAACTGTACCATTTTTACCGCCAGCTTCGATCGCCATATTGCACAGCGTCATCCGTTCTTCCATTGTCAGGCGTTCCACTGCTTCACCCGCAAATTCCATCGTCCGGTAATTCGCACCAGCAACGCCAATATCCCCAATTATTTGCAAAATTAAGTCTTTTGCTAATAAATAATCGGGCATTTCGCCATTGAGGACAAAACGCATAGTCGCGGGTACTTTAATTAATAGTTTGCCCGTTCCCAGGATAAAAGCAGCGTCAGTGTTGCCGATACCGGTGGCAAATTGCCCAAAAGCACCGGCATTGCAGGTATGGGAGTCCGTACCAAAGAGGACTTCGCCGGGTCGAGTGTGGCCTTCTTGGGCGAGGGCGACGTGACAAACGCCTTTGTAGTCGGGATTTGCTTTAAAATTGGAGCGATCGGTGATGTCGTAGAAGTATTTAATGCCTTGTTCGCTGGCAAATTCACGGAGAATATCGACGTTGCGGTTAGCGCGTTCGTCGTTGGTGAAGATGTAGTGGTCGGGAATTAGGACGATTTTTTCAGTGTCCCAGACTTTGGCATCTGCGCCAAATTCCCGTTTGAATACGCCGATGGTACCGGGGCCGCAGACATCGTGGGTCATTAGCAGGTCTACGTCAACCCAGATGTTTTCTCCTGGTTCTACACTAGGCCGCTGAGATGCTTTGGCTAAGATTTTTTCCGTCAGGGTCATTCCCATATCGCGATCGCTCTTTTTTGATACTGGCTATCTGTATTGTACGAAAGATATTCAGATTATAGAATCTAAAGAGTTTGTACGCTGGTGTTTGCTGCCAGCATAATTCCTCTCAAAACCCAGTTGGTTCAAATAGTTGATTGAGTCGGGGCGGGAGATGAAAAAAGCGATTCCCAAGGTATTTGAGTAAGCATGACTGTTCATAAACCAAGGTTTCTGCTGCATTTTTTGCTTAATTTCTTCACACTTTTGGCTTCGCAATTCCTTATTAATCCCAAGTTCGACACTTAATTTAATATAAGACCGTTACATCGTTGTCACCGCTACTACATAAACAAAGTCCGCCTACGCGGACTAAAGAGGGTATTTAAATCGGATTGAGTATTACAAGCCCGCAGCGCTTTGATAAAAGGACAATTCGCAGCCAACACTATTCGCTTGCGTGACAACTACGGACTGTTTAACGGCAATTTTATCGATAAATGACAGTCTATACCCCAAAACTTAGAAAGTAAATAGCTAAATGTAAAGTCTTATAAATTTAAGTTGCTAAAATTTACAATATTCGGAGGCTATTGTCATTCTCAGGACAAAACGCTAGGCTGTTGACATTTGGACATTGACTATAGATAGGAAAAAACATTGGCAACAATTCTTGGTACAGCCTCAGATGACACTCTCATCGGTGGGTCAGGCAATGACAGTCTTGTAGGGCTCGAGGGCAATGACTCCCTGAGTGATTTTAGTCCTACTTTTGACACTCTAGATGGCGGCTCAGGCAATGACACCCTTCGGGCTGGAGTGGGCAACGATAGCCTTTTTGGGGGTGACGGCAATGATATTCTTTCTACTGACTTTTTCGATACCAATACCACGTTAGATGGGGGTGCTGGCGATGATACGATCGATGCTCTGCGTTCGTTTTCCGGTAATGTGCTGCGAGGAGGATCTGGCAACGATGTCTATATAGGCCCTGACAGACAACCAAGCCAGATTCAGGATACCAGTGGCATAGATCGGCTCTTAGTTCAAAGTTATCCCCTGAGCACAAATGTTTCTCTATCCTTGTCGCCTGGAAATATAGGATTAGCCCGACAAGGTACAAGCCTGCTGATTGACATTAACGTAGACGGGATAGCCAGGGCTGCTGAAGACGTTGTAGTTTTAGACTTCTTCGGTGCATTGCCCACAGTCGGGGGTGCTGGCTTAATCGAAACTATTAATAACCTCTCCGGTACAGCAATCCTCGCTGCTAATCTCACTGAGGCTACGGTAGCAGGCGGAATTAATGTAGCCACTGGTACCCCAGATGACGATAACCTCACAGGCACTCCTGGCAATGACAACATCAGTGGCCTTGACGCTAATGACACTATCAGTGGCTTAGATGGCAACGATTCTTTGCTTGGCGGCAACGGCAATGACAACCTCAGTGGGGGTGGAGGCAATGACTCCCTGATTGGCGGCGGTGGCACTGACACCCTGGATGGAGGTGTCGGCAATGACATTCTGAGTGCAACTGGCAGTCTCGCTGGTGGCGATGGAGATGACACGTTGCTAGGCTTTGGCCTTAGCACCTTCGATGGCGGTGCGGGCAATGACAGCCTTAGTGGTGGTGGTAATAGCACCTTAGAAGGGGGTGCTGGCGATGATACGCTCGATGCCAGCTTTACCAGTGGCAATCTGCTGCGAGGCGGTGCAGGTAACGATCGCTATCTAATCCGATCCAATGGATCGACTAAAATTTCAATTCAGGATACTGATGGCATCGATCGCTTAGACTTGACTGATTTCAGTGGTAGCACGACCACTGTTCCGGTTTCCCTGTCGTTGTCATCGGGAAATACAGGTTTAGCCCGACAAGGCACGAGTTTACTGATTGACATCAACAAAGACGGCATTGCACGGCCTACAGAGGACATTGTAATTTCAGACTTCTTTGGTGCATCAGCGACTGTTGCAGGTGCTGGTTTCATCGAAACTGTGAGCAACCTTTCCGGTACCGAGATCCTTGCGGCTAATCTCACTGAGGCTACCGCAGCACCTGGAGTCAATGCAACCACCGGTACTACCGGTGATGATAACCTCACAGGCACTCCTGGTAATGACAACATCTCAGGCCTGGGGGGCAATGACACCCTCGCTGGCTTAGATGGCAACGACACCTTGGATGGCGGTGCAGGAAACAACAGCCTCAGTGGAGGTGGGGGGAATGACTCCCTTCTTGGCAACAACAGTCTCAATGACACTCTGGATGGAGGTGCTGGCAATGACTTTCTGAGTGCAAGTGGTAGTCTGGCCGGTGGTGATGGAGATGACACGCTGCAAGCTTTTGTGTCTAGCAACTTGGATGGGGGTGCGGGCAATGACAGCCTTATTGGTAATGGTGTTAATAGCACCTTAGAAGGGGGTGCTGGCGATGATACCCTCAGTGCCGGATTTGGCAGCAATAGTTTATTGCGAGGCGGTGCAGGTAGCGATCGCTATCTTCTCTCAGACAGCAGCAGCAAGTCGAATCAAATTCAGGATACAGATGGAATTGATAATGTGCAGATAGGTTTCGGTACCAATGCAAACATTTCCCTGTCATTGGCCGCAGGAACTCTAGGTTTAGGCCGATCGAGTACAAGTCTGATGGTTGACATCAACAAAGATGGACTTCTCAGGACTACCGATGACTTGGTAATTTTAGACTTCTTCGGTGCATCGGCAACTGTTGCAGGTACAGGTGTCATCGAAACCATCAATAACCTTTCTAGTAGCGAGATCCTCGCAGCTAATTTAGCAGACACACCAATACCCGCGCCTACTCCTACACCAACACCAACAGGTACACCCACACCCACACCAACAGGTACACCCACACCCACACCAACGGGCACGCCAACACCCACAGCCGCACCCGCACCGGTTCCCATTTTCATACCCACACCCACACCGGAGCCAACGGCTGCGCCCGCACCAACTCCGACACCGACACCCGCACCCGTACCCGTTTTCACTCCCACACCCGCTGTCACAGTCATAACCCCGATCGCACCCACATTCACCAATCCACCCACACCAAGTAACCAGCAACCGCTAAGTTTGGGCAGCAATGGTGACGATGCGATCGCAGGCAACGACTCTAGCGATATCCTCTATGGCAACCAAGGCAATGACACCTTGGGAGGTAATGACGGTGAAGACATACTCTTCGGAGGCAAAGGCGAAGACGCAGTATTTGGCAACACTGGCAACGATCTCCTATTTGGCAACGAAGGTAACGATTGCCTTGCGGGAGGTGACGGCGAAGATACCGCGTTAGGAGGAAAAGGTGACGACGCGATCTTTGGCGGCGGCGGTAATGATGTGCTTGGGGGCGATCGCGGTAACAATACCCTAGACGGCGGCGATGGTAACGATACCCTCTACGGAGGTGAAAATAACGATACCCTGTTTGGCGGTACTGGTAACGATTTCCTCTATAGCCAATCGGGTAACGACATCCTCATTGGTGTTGATAATACTGCTACTAACCCAGGGCGCGGCGAAGTCGATACGCTCATTGGCGCAGAAGGCAACGATACTTTCTTACTGGGAGATGCGACGAAATTCTACTACAACGATGGCAACGATACCGCCACTGGCACTGGCGACTACGCTTTGATTGTCGGCTTCGACCCCGATCGAGATGTCATTCAACTGCAAGGTGCTCCTAGCACTTACCAGTTAGGTGCTACTCCCGCAGGATTGCCTGTTGGTATCGGTATCTTCAAGAAAACTTCAGGCGCAGATGAATTGATCGCGATCGTGCAACCAGTTTCTCCTGTCAGCCTTGAGGGTTCTTTACGATTCGTCTGATGCTGAAAATCGGCGAATAGAATTTACCCAAAAATATCAAGTTGAAACCGCATCTACACAAATAAAGGGTGGACTTTGTTTGTATAGATGCGAATTCTATTCGCCTCATAACTACTGACCGCAGCAATATTTACCATTTGAGTCATAGCAAGTCTGCGGGCAAGTAGTAGAACTTAATAGCATTTCTTTTACTTCATTTCCACCACAATTTGAAGTATGTTTAGCAGCTAAAGACAACAGCATATTAGGCGCGACCACGACGATCAACATCAAAATAGCTTGGGAAATAATGGTGCATTTCATTGCTCGTTTCTCCTTAAATTTTGGTTGGTTAATAAAGGAAAAAGCGAGTTGGCCAACTACGCTGTGGGAATCAAGAATTTCAATCTCCACATTTCAATCATGCGGGAATTACCAAGGGTTAAAAGCTCAATCTATGGTTCAGTATTTATTCAGGATTTGGTTCAGTTGCGTCCCTAGCAACGATCCGAGCGGTTCACTATTTGACTCACCGCTCAGGTCATCATCTTTTGCAAATATCTGCTACACATTAAAAATTTATTCGGCTATACAAAATCGCTAAGTGCTTGTTTTCAAGCACTTAGCGAATTACTAAGTACGGATTGATAAAATTATGAGTAGCATTTTTATAAGAAAATGCTGAGATGTAAAGATATAAGCGATCGCATAGATCGCTGACACTCAAAATCGGTTAAAATCCTGAGTAAAAAGAACTCTGGCAAAGAAAAACAATGGTAAGTTCACTTAGGGTATCCAAAGAAGGCCTAGAAATCGTTGAGCAAGCCAGAAAAAAGAAAGGCTGGACAAAAACTGCTGCTGCTTGGTGTCAAGCAGCTTTCACTACCGAAGCGACATTGAAGCGGTTTTGGCGGCAAGTTCCCATTCAGCAAGATAGTTTTATTAAAATTTGCGAAGCAGTAGGCGTAAACTGGGAAGACGTACTTGATAAAACTCTCTTCCCCGGAACCCTCCGCTTAGACTGGGAAGAGCCAATTGATGTATCAGTTTTCTACGGCCGGACTAAAGAACTCACCGATCTAGAAAACTTAATTTTGAAAAATCGGCTGGCGGTACTGACAGGAATGGGAGGAATCGGAAAAACGGCTTTAGTTGGCAAGGTTTGGGAAAAACAGATAAAAGGTAAAGGTGAGTTTGATTACGTGATACAGCGATCGCTCCGTACCTCTCCCCCCCTCCCGGAACTCCTCAAAGATATTGTCGAATTTCTCTCAGACGGCGAACAGCAGGAAGGCGGAATTTCTCAACTAATGGAATATTTACGAAAGCAACGCTGTCTGCTGATACTCGATAATGTAGAAGCAATTATGAGTATAGGCACAAATGCTGGCACCTTTCGCCCAGAGTTTCAGGATTATTCCGAGCTAGTTAAACGAGTGAAATCTGAGCAACATAAAAGTTGTTTGCTACTTATCAGTCGCGAGCGACCACAAGATGCAATCTGGCTGAGAGGAGAAAAAGTTGGCTTCTTAGCACTGTGTGGTTTGAAGAAAGAAGCACAAGAATTATTGAAAGAACAAGGTTTATCAGGTAGTGAGAAAGATTTGGAAACACTTAATACACTTTACGGCGGAAACCCTGGCTCGTTAAAGCTAATTTCTTCACTAATTCAAGAATTATTTAATGGAATAGTTCTGAACTATCTAAAATCCGGTACTATTGTTGTTGTTCTTAAAGAAATTTTAGAACAGCACTTTTCGCGCCTGTCAGACTTGGAAACACAGATTATGGTTAAGTTAGCAGTTAATAGTGAGCCTAGTTCGCTATCACTCTTGGTAGAGGAGATATCGCCGCCATCAGCAGCAGAATTAATGCAGGCTGTGAAATCTCTAATTGACAGAGCGCTGATTGAAAAAAGTTGCACAGAGGTTGACGACGTTACATTTACACTCCAGCCTGAAGTTAGGAAGTACGTTAAAAGAAAGTTTGTTAAATAGCTCCGATCTGGTATATCTGACACAAGTTACAGCTACAATCAGGGTGTATAAATTATGAGCTACTGCATCAATCCTAACTGTTGTAAACGTCAAAACGATGAATCAGCGCTAGAGTGTGCTGCTTGTGGAAATCCAATGATACTATATAATGAAGGTAGATATCGTTTGACTAAACCTCTAGGAAATGTAGATAGAACACACGCTTATGAAGTATTTGAAGCTAAGCACTTACACCGCAATACATTGATAATAATAAAAGTTTTAAAGAGTGAAGAACCTGAGTGGATCAAACGATTTGAACAAGAAAAAAGTATCCTTCGCGACTTTAAGAATTTAGGACTTCCCAAACTTGAAAAACAATTTAATGTGACGCTCAAAAACGGTCATGTTTTACGCTGCTTAGCTATGGAGAAAGTTAATGGTGATAACTTGGAGGAATGGTTACAGAAAAAAAAGAAAAAGAATAATAAATTTCAAATTACCGAAAGAGAAGCAATTTCTTGGCTGAAACAAATGGCTGAAATTCTTGATAAATTACATCAAAGGAGTTTTTTCCACAGAGATATTAAGCCCAGCAATATTATGGTCAAAAAAATTAGCAATCAAGTTGTTTTAATTGACTTTGGTGATGCTAGAATGGTGACAGGGACGGTTGTCGATCCTAATAAAGATGTAACATCAGTTTATTCACATGGTTATACTGCCCCAGAACAAATGAAAAGGCGGGCTGTTCCGCAGTCAGATTTCTTTTCCTTGGGGCGTACATTTGCTCATTTACTGACTGGCATACATCCTGATGAACTTCCCACCTCTTCAAGGAATGAAGATAAACTGATCTGGCGAGACAAAGCTCCTCAAGTTGTCTCAAAAGAATTGGTAAAATTAATTGATGACTTGATGGAGCCTTTAGTTAATAGGCGACCTAAAAATACTCAAGAAATTTTACAGCGCATTAATGAAATTCAATATCGACCTATACCAAAATCTGTTTTAATCGGTGCAGGTTTTGGCATAGGTGTTTTAATCGGGATTTTAATAGGTGCAGCGGGAATGTATTGGTATTTAAGCTTGAAGATTGACGAAAGCTTGAGACAACTAGAATCTAAAGTTTTCGTTCATAAAAAAAATGCAAGTTAAATAATAAAGTTCGCTAATCCTAAATATTTAATACCTTCTGGCGTGACTTCAAACCGACAAGGCAAGACTTCCACACCCTCCAAAATTGCCTGTCTTAATAACTCTCCATAAACGCGATCGCAACTATCCCCAGGAGCAAAATTCGTACAGTCTCCGCGATTAATAAAATACAGCATTACCGCTCTCGTACCCTGTCGCACTACCTCCATCAATTCTTTTAAATGCTTTTGTCCTCTCTCTGTTACTGTATCAGGAAATAAAGCCAATTCTCCTTGTGCCAAAGTAGTATTTTTTACTTCCAAGTAAATCGGTAAGTTACCACCATTGAGTAAAAAATCTACCCGACTTTTTTTCTCTTTGCCATAACCTACTTCTGGCAAAATTACACTATAATTATCTAATGGCAATAATTGTGACTCTAAAGCTAGCTTGATAATTCGATTTGGCAGAGCAGTATTAATTCCCACCCAAGTTGGTACAGTATCGCAAACTTGAATTAATTCCCAAGTATATGCTAATTTGCGTTTAATATTGTCGCTGTGGGATACTAGCACGGGATTACCCGGAATACAAACTCCTGTCATTGGGCCAGTATTGGGACAGTGAGCAGTGATTATTTCTCCCGAAGCTAGTTCAATATCGGCGAAAAATCGCTTGTAACGCTTGATTAAAATGCCGGGAGATAAAACGGGATATTTATAAATAAACTTTGTCATTGGTAATTGGTAATTGGTAATATTAGTCTATTAATATTTAATCCATTTTACAACAAATACCAGAAATTAGTCAACCCATCTAACTCCTGGGAAAAAAACGCTTATTTTCCATACAATATTGCCAAGCAATCGCCTCTGGATCTCTCTGACAACTCCATTCAGAAAACTCAGCCTTGACCTTCCACTTACTAACAGTAGTAGGATGGACATTTAACCGATTAGCAAGTTCTACCTGAGTTAATAAAATTTGTGATTTTTCAACTTCCTTACCTGGGGAAAGTGGGAATAATTGAGGACTTTTACGCTTCTCTTCCTGCTGACTTCTAACTTCCACAGGAGTTATAGACAAATTTTTGATAATAGCCTCATCTGAACGATTCAGAGTATGCTCTAATGGCGGATTCACTGTAAGGGGTAAATCATTTACCAAATCATCATCTTCAGTTTTGTTCACAGATTGGGCAGTTTGAAAATAATATATTATTCCCCCTTGCTCAGTAACTTCAAATTCAGCCGCAAATTCTTTAGCTCGTTCATCTAAATACCGCTGAACCTGTGTACCTGAAAACTTAGCATTCATCGCCAAATCTAAAGCAGTAACTCGCCCTTGATTTTCTTGAATTAACCGATAAAAAACCGCATCCAAATGAGCTAGTTTGTGTTGCTGCTGTCGCTGATAGCGTCTCCAGGCCCAGCCAACTCCGCCTATAAGTGCGATCGCCAGCAAGAAACGCCAGGATTCTAGAGTAGCAATCACGCCGAAGGAAATAGGGATAATCACAGTGAGATATCCCAAAATTCTGCTATTCTCTATATTGTTGCTGTTTTTGACCATAATTTCTAATTCAACTTATATTAAATCCTTGTTCTTTCTTCTATAACCTTTTTCCAGGAGAGACTTTATGAAGGTTGTTCGCAAACAGGCTAGCATGATTATAGCAATAGCTGCTTGCTATTTGCTCTTGACTGCGTGCGGTGAGAGTAAAGTTGCCCAATGTAAAAAACTTATTCAAGTAGTCAATAAAGGAAATGCTCTCATTGATTCTAAAAAAGATAACAGCGATGTAGGAAGTATCAAAAATCTTGCTAATGCTCTCAATCAAACGGCAAAAGACTTAGACACTTTAGAATTGACGGAAACAAATCTCAAAGGGTTTCAGAGTCGATTGAGCGCAGAATTCAGAGAACTCGGCAAATCACTTAGCGACATGGCTAAAGCTCTCGATAGGGGGAAAAATGCCCCGACTACCTCAGAGGGTCGAGAGCAGATCGAAAAGGCTAAGCGGGATGTAACTAAAGCAGGTCAAGCTGCCAATAAAGCTGCTAAAAATCAAGATAACTTGACTGGTGAACTTGCGGTTTACTGTAGTAAATAGGTAATTGTTGGTTGTTAGTGGTTAGTTGTTGGTTGTTAGTGGTTAGCTGTTGGTTGTTGGTTGTTGGTTGTTAGTTGTTGGTTGTTGGTTGTTCGTTGCTAGTTGTTCGTGGTCATTGCGAGCGTAGCGAAGCAATCGCAAGGTATAGGAGTCGCTAGCTATATATATTCTATATAACCACGATCGGAGGACTAAAGCCCAACTACATACCTCATCTATCAGAGAAAGAGTATATCATTCTTAGCCATTAGCACGTCGAAGCGATATCGACCTATTGCGATTGCTTCGCTACGCTCGCAATGACAACGAATACCTAAGTTTAACAACGAACAAACAACAATCCACCACTAACAACTAACAACTAACAACTAACAACTAACCACTAACAACTAACCACTAACAATTCAATGATGAATTTCTAAATTTAAAACATAGTGTCCCAATTGAATTTTTTCCGACCATAGCTCATATTCTAACCGCAGATGTTCTGGTAAAGGTCGTCCTGTTAAAATCAACTTGCGGGTGAAATTACGGAGCCGCAATTGTCCGGGAGTTATGAATGAGTCGCTCTGGAGCCAATAGCGACTAAGACCGTACATTTCCCGCTCCCAGAGGTGGCGGTAACTGTAATTTCCATTTCCTTGCATCGTCATAATCACTCGGAAAGGGGAAACTTCTAACCACAGAAGTCGGGGTTTTGTGACGGGTGGTAAAGTAGCAATGTCCTCAGAGGTAAAACCTTGAGGTTCCTTGTCAATAATTGCTGGTTCGTGTAACAGCAAGTGGAATCGATCGCGGTCTTTTTGATAGAGTGTGGCAGCGGTTTCAACGACTGACCATAGTGGTAAGTCTGTAGATACTAGCGAAAGACTTACAGGCTTGCGGTGATGGGTCAGCATAAAATTTGAGCGTTCTTGGGGGTAATTAGTCATTCAGTAGTCCTGAGTCCTGAGTCCTAAGTCCTGAGTTGTGATGTGAGTTGTAAGTCCTGAACTCTGAGCCCTGAGCCCTGAGTCTTGAGTTCTAAGCCTTGATTTTTCAATCAGGACTCACAACTGAGTAGCGATCGCACTTTAATGACTGGGAAAGCGGTACGATAGCTAACGCAGTCCCACACCAGTTTATCTCAATGCCACCAGTCATCGTCACTGCGAAAACCACTGAAAATGAAACTTTAATAATTCAAAAACCCCCATTGGGTCTGTCGCTACAAGGCCGCATCCGAATTCCGGGGGATAAATCTATTTCTCATCGAGCTTTAATGTTAGGAGCGATCGCTTCTGGAGAAACTACTATCGAGGGACTGCTTTTAGGGGAAGACCCCCGCAGCACTGCTAAATGTTTCGCCTCGATGGGAGCGGAAATTTCTAAACTGAATGCCGAATTAGTGCGGGTTAAAGGCTTTGGACTCGGCGAGTTACGGGAACCGAAGGATATCTTAGACACTGGTAACTCCGGTACTACCATGCGGCTAATGATGGGAATTTTAGCTTCTCACCCCGGACGTTTTTTTACGGTAACGGGGGATAGTTCCATGCGATCGCGTCCTATGTCCCGCGTTGTCAAACCCCTGCAACAAATGGGGGCTCAAATTTGGGGTAGAGAAAGCCACTCTCTGGCCCCCCTAGCCGTACTCGGACAACGGCTAAAACCCATTCACTACCATTCTCCCATTGCTTCAGCTCAAGTCAAATCCTGCATTTTGTTGGCTGGTTTAATGGCAGAGGGAGAAACAACGGTGACAGAACCGGCTCTTTCGCGGGATCATAGCGAAAGGATGCTACAAGCTTTTGGAGCTAAAGTTAGTGTCGATCCCGATACTTGCAGCGTGACAGTTACGGGCCCGGCGAAACTGCAAGGTCAAGCCGTAATTGTCCCTGGTGACATCAGTTCCGCAGCCTTTTGGCTGGTAGCGGGAGCTATTGTCCCCGATTCGGAGCTAACTATTGAGAATGTTGGGGTTAATCCTACTCGTACTGGCATTTTAGAAGCTTTGGCGATGATGGGAGCTAACATTGAGCTACAAAATCAGCGGTTAGTAGCTGGAGAACCCGTCGCCGATATTGTTGTCCGCAATAGTGGAAAACTTAAGGGTTGTACCATTTCGGGTGACTTAATCCCTCGCTTGATTGACGAAATCCCGATTTTAGCAGTAGCGGCGATCTTTGCCGAAGGGACTACAACAATTCGGGATGCGGCGGAGTTGCGGGTCAAAGAGAGCGATCGCTTAGCTGTGATGGCAAGCCAGCTCAACCGCATGGGAGCTCAGATTACAGAATTACCCGATGGTTTAGAAATCGCTGGGGGGACAGCTTTGACGGGTACAGACCTTGACAGTCACACCGATCATCGGATTGCTATGAGTCTCGCGATCGCGGCCCTCAATGCTTCTGGTATTACCGCCATTCACCGCGCCGAAGCCGCCTCTATCTCTTACCCAGACTTCACTGCTACTCTCAAACAACTTACAGACAGTTTTGAGTTTTGAGCCGCCTTGGGAGTTTTGAGTTTTGAGTTATAAATTATGCAAAACTCATGGCTAAAAACCGCAATTACGGCGAGTGAGTTGGCAATTGTCTTTAATTCAAAATTTAAAACTCCCAACTCAAAACTCAAAATTAATTACTTGCCGAGAACTTGTTCTTTGAAAGATTCAATTTCCGCAGACAATTCTTGACGGTTAGAAGCGCGGAGCAAGTAGCGGTAAACAAACCAACCAGTATATCCCATACCAACTAACTCAAAGGTGGTCGATAGTAGAGGAATATCGTTAAGCGAATCCAACACTGCTAGAGTTACTTTAATCGTGATGCCGCCTGCCGCAATCAAACCAATAGTAATAAGCGCTTTTTGGTATTCTTGAAAAAAATTGGATACATAAGCCGGCAGTTCAGACAAAACAGAGAAAACTTGGTCTTTGATCTGCTGCAACTGAGCTGCTGAGTCCTTTGCGGGAGGTAGTGCAGCTATAGCACCGGGTTTTTCGAGGTTAATCTCTACTTGAGCCGTTGCAGTTTTCAGTTCAGTTTCATCAGAAGGGTTGGCTTGAGTCATTTTATACTTCCTCACTTGCGACGTGGATTGAAAAAATAAGAATTGCTAGCAATCTAATTTTCAGAAAATTAGCATGAGAGCAACAACATTGCCAAACTGTTGTTAATTATCTAACTTAACATACTCGGTTTAAGGAAAGGGAGATTATAAACAGAGGTTTTTAATCGGGTTTTAACCCAATTAAAATATTAATCTGTCTGGGGAGAGAGAGCGCTCTCCTACAAGCCAAGGCTGGGATTAATCCCTAGCTGTGTATCTACCTTTGTGACGATCTTGGCTGCTCGATTGCAGCCAAGTCGAGCGATGATATTGTAGCGAAGGTAGTTGCAGCTTTAATTTATTTCCGCAACCGCTCAACGCTGACTTCATTAGCACAAGGGCGATCTTGTTCAAAGTCCGTGATATTGGCCAGAGTTGTCTCGGCAATATTCCGCAAAGCTTCCTCGGTGAAGAAAGCTTGATGACCCGTGATTAGCACGTTGGGGAACGTGAGCAGGCGTTGAAACACATCGTCCTGAATCACGTATTCAGACAAATTTTCAAAGAACAGATCGCTCTCTTGCTCGTAAACATCTAAGCCGAGATAGCCGATTTTACCGGATTTTAGTGCTTTTGTCGCGGCTTCAGCGTCAATTAAAGCGCCGCGACTGGTATTGATTACCATTACCCCATCTTTCATCTGAGCAAGAGCTTCATCGTCGATCAGGTGGTAAGTTTCGTGGGTCAGGGGACAGTGAAGGCTGATAATGTCAGAGCGAGCAAAGAGTTCGGATAAGGAAACGTATTCCATACCTAAATTTAGGCATTCAGGGCTTTGGAAAACGTCATATCCTAGCAGTTTCATGCCAAATCCGCTGAGAATTTTGGCTGTCAGTGCTCCAATTTTACCCGTACCGACGATTCCCGCCGTTCGTCCGTGTAGGTCAAAACCCAAAAGGCCATCGAGGGCGAAGTTACCTTCGCGAACCCGGTTGTAGGCGCGGTGAATTTTGCGGTTGAGTGCCAACATCATGCCAACTGCGTGTTCAGCAACGGCGTAAGGAGAATAAGCGGGTACTCGCACGACGGTAAGTCCTAGTTCCTGCGCTGCGCTCAAGTCTACATGATTGAATCCGGCAGAACGGAGGGCGATTAAACGAGTTCCTTGGCTGGCGATCGCTGCTAAGATTGTCGCATCTAGGAGATCGTTGACAAAAATGCAGATGACGGGAAATCCAGCAGCTAAGACGCTAGTTTCCAAGTTTATGCGCGGTTCTAGAAATACTAACTCGTGTCCATGTTTCTCGTTGGCGACGGAGAGAAACTGGCGATCGTAGGATTTCGTGCTGAATACGGCGACCTTCATTGCGGTTGGCTGTGGATAAAGAGTCTCCAATCCCCTTAAAAAGGGTTTTTTCCCTTATCTTTTTTTTTAAGGGTAAGGCTGTTTGATTGTAGCATTAAATCGAGCGATAAAAACCGAATCGATCGTCCAGAAGTAATAGAGGCTTTTCCCGATGAGTTTAATCACAACTGGCGTAACGCTTGGGGAGTCAACAGGTAAATTAATTGTTCTTAATCTGAGTAGATACCGCAAAGCACGGATTTGGCTGGGTACATTGCCAGAACTAAACTATCCAGTAGTCAAGGTTTTGTCACGGACTAAAAAAGATGCGAAAAAAATTGATATTTCTGAAGTGCGGCGCACAGCTATTGAGATGTTTATTCCAACAGGAGGTCGCTTTATCTACGGACTCCTAGAGTCTGAGTTTACGCCCACAAATTCAGGAGAATTTTCTATCAAAGTTGCAACTTCTACAGATACAGGAAATCCTGTTGATTGGTCGCTGGCTGCAAGCGTTGATGAAGTGTGCGCCGGAATTCCGTTAGAATACTCTGAGAGCGTTATCGAAGGTGCATTGAGTGCCGCAGATGTTCTCGGCTCTGGTATTCTTTGCTTTGAAGGTGGCGCTCACGGTGCTCTAGGTTCTTCCAATCGCATTTTTAGACACTTAGCTACTACCGCAGTTCGGATACTTGCTTGTCCATTCGAGTCAGTTTCCGAGCAGAATTTAACTGCTCTTGTTGCTGGCTTTTAAGCAGAGTTTATATATTTATCAGTTATGTTTTGCGAGCGCACTTAAGAGACAATTGAAATTAAAAAGTACCATAAATCATGCAAATTACGATCGACCTTCCCGATAACTTGCCCCTGACTGAAGCTGATGTGCGGAGAGAACTCGCGATCGTACTTTATCAGCAGCACAACCTCCATATTCATAATAATGCTAGGGCGATCGCGCAACCTCTGGTAGTAGGATTAGTGTGTGATGGGTCATACTGACTAAAATCTTAACGTAGAGTTCGGCTAACAGTGCGATCGCTACCGATCTAGTCACCTTCCCGATTAAGATAATTGAGAAATATGTTCAAAATTATTACCAATTATTGACGACGCAGGGCTATTATTAAAACAATCCGTAAAAATATTACATTAAAAATTATTAATGGTTTAATGCTTGATATAGTATGAGGGAAAACAGGGACAAAATAACGATTGCTCTTCAATCGAAACTCCTGACCTCCAATTTTTTACTTTCGTTACGTTCTAATACCAAGTACAACAAATGAGAGAACTTGACCAAAAGAAAACCATTGAACTGCTAATTTCCATTATGGAGTGTGAACTAGCTGGTGTCGTTCGCTATACTCACTATGCACTGATGGTAACAGGGCCCAACCGCATTCCCATTGTACAGTTTTTTCAGGGACAAGCAACTGAATCTTTGCTCCACGCTCAACAGGTAGGAGAAATTCTTACAGGTTTAGAGGGGCATCCTAGCCAGAAAATTGCTCCCATTGAAGAAACCTATAAGCACTCGATTAGAGACCTTTTAGAGGAGAGTCTAAACCATGAGAAAAAAGCGCTGAGTATCTACAAGGATTTGCTCGAAGTTGTAGAAGATGCCAGCGTTTATTTAGAAGAATTTACCCGAACTCTAATTGGTCAAGAAGAACTGCATCAGGTTGAACTAAAAAAGATGTTGCGGGATTTTAGTTGATTGTTAATGGTTAACTGTTAATTGTTAACTGTTAACCGTTAACTGTGTTAGTGGTTAGTTGCCCTTAAAAAGATACTGACCGCTAACAACCAACAAATAACAAATAACAAAAATAATGAATTTTAGTGAAGCTATACCAACATTTTTAATTACTCTGCGCGAAGGAGTCGAAGCAGCCTTAGTAGTCGGAATTGTACTTGCTTGCTTGCAAAAAGCTCAGCAAAGTTATCTCAATTCTTGGGTGTATAGCGGTGTGGGAGTAGGAATTGCTGCTAGTGGTTTAGTGGGAGTATTATTCAGTTTTTTATTACAAGTAGTTTCTAACTCCGATCGACCTTATACTCCCGTCATGAAGCAATTGCTAGAAGCTAGCTTTGGTGCAATTGCGATCGCGATGCTGAGTTGGATGCTAATTTGGATGACTCAACAAGCACGATTTCTGAAATCTGAAGTGGAAGGTGCAGTGACAACAGTTTTAAAACAAGATAGTAATGCTGGTTGGGGAATATTTACTTTAATTTTTATTGCTGTCCTCCGCGAAGGTTTTGAAACTGTTTTATTTATCACTGCCAAATTTCAACAAGGCTTAGTTCCAGCTTTTGGCGCTTTAGCAGGTTTAGTGATGGCTGTAGTTATAGGCGTGCTCTTGTTCAAATTGGGAGTTAAAATTAATCTCCGCCAGTTTTTCCAAGTTATGGGAATTTTCTTACTCTTTATTGTAGCAGGTTTGGTAGTATCAATGGTAGGACATTTAGACAAGGCTGTTAATGCTTATGCCCAGATTCAAAATAATGCTGAAGTCCTGTGTTTCTATTCAAATCGGATGGCTGAAGTTCACTCCTGTATTTTAGGGCCGATGGTTTGGAATGCAACTCATATCTTGCCGGATGGTCAATTTCCTGGTATCCTGTTGAAAACTCTGTTTGGATATAGAGAGCGACTCTATCTCGTACAAGCAGTGAGTTATGTCTTATTTTTGCTCGGTGTCGGTGGTTTCTATCTGCAAAACTTAGCTGTAGCATCAGAAAATAAGACGCAGTTACCTAAAGCCCAAAGTTAGCTCATTTGTAAGACAAATCTAATCACTCTAGCTGTAAGTAGACAAATGAAATCCATAACCGTCAAACAATTATTTTCTCATCCTATTAAGGGGCTAACACCCTATGAGTGCGATCGCATATTGTTGACAGAGGGACATGGTATTAAGGGCGATCGAGCTTTTGCTTTGATGTTTACAGATAGTATTAAGGCAGGTGAAATGCCTGTGCTAGAAAATATTCCTTGGATGAGTAAGAAACATTTTGCTGTTCAAAATGACTGGCCTCTTTTAGCAGCATTAAAATGTCACTATCAACCAGAAACAGGGATTTTGACAGTAAAACGGGAAGGCGTTACAGTGTTGGAAGCAGAAACAAAAACAACAAATGGGCGCGATCGTATTGGCAGCTTTTTCACTGAATATATTAGTAAGCTTGAACCAACTAAAGAAGCGCGTCATCCAACACGATCGCCTTTACTTTTAGTAGGCGATAGCAGCGGTGAAACCCGCTACCCAGATCGCGAACCCGTGCATATTTCCATATTAAGTCAAGCAACTCTAGATAATTTAAGCGAAGTTGCGGGAAATTTTGTTGATGTTCGTCGCTTTCGCCCTAATATTGTTATCGATGGGGTTCCAGCTTGGGAAGAATTTAACTGGATGGGTAAGGAATTTCAATTAGGATCGGCGCGAATTTTAGTAAGTGCAAAAATTGGTCGTTGTCCTAATATTGAAGTCGATCCTGATACGGGAAATCGCGATTTACCTCTTTTATCTTTGCTACAACAGCAGTTTGGTCACGCACAAACTGGAGTTTTAGCAAAAATTATAACTAGCGGCGATGTAGAGATTGGTAGCTTGTTAACGGTTAACAGTTAACGGTAATCCATCAGTCTGTCAGGGATTAAAACCCCTAGCGGATTGGCGGGTTTCAGCTTAAGTTGACACGCTTTAGTCAATATTTTTAGAGCAAACCAGGAGTTTATTTATGGATATTCTCGGAACTATAGTTGGTGGTATTGCCAAAATAGCCAGTAGAGTCGCCCCCGCATTAATGGGAGTGAATCAAAGCCTTGCCATCAGCAACCAAATGGCATTTATAGCAAACTTTCAAAAAGGAGACAGTGACGCTAAAGAATTAACAATTAAACGCATGGAATTTGATGCTAAAATGGAAATGATGCGTCAAACAGTGAGAGCTAAGGAACGTCAAGAAGATAAAGAATTTAGTTTAGCTCTCAAATCCATAGAAGCGGAAACCCTCCTCAGACAAGAAAAAATGCGTCAAGCATTTCAATCCCTAGAAGCAGAAAAACAAAGGGAATTTACCCAAGCGATCGAAAAATTTAAAGCAGAAGTACAAATTGCTCTCCAAGCTGATAGTATCGCCTTTCAACGTTGGAAAACTGAAAGCGATCGCCAATTTGCCCTAGAAATTCGCTTTCTTGATGCTCAAATTACCCGACAACGAGATAAACAAAACCGTGATGATGCTAAACGCGATCGCAATAGCCCCGTTTTTGCCGTAGCTGATGACATCATTCAAACCGTTCACAATCGCCCAGAAATGCCTCTTACCGTCTTCTTTTCACCCCCAGTATTGCGTTACGATCCCCTACCCAATGCCACTACCCAAAGTCAATTTCCCATGATGGAATCCACCATTTCTGGAGCATTACGGGAACTGTTCAAACGATATACCTTGAATCAACGTCCCGTCAAATTTATGGCTGGGGAATGGGTGACAAAAAATCGTCGTGCTGAGTCTGCGGTTAATCAAATCTTTAGCGAACTGTCTTCTATTCCTGTCATAGTTTTGGAAACGGAAGTCGAAGAATCTTTTTTCAATATGAATATCGGTTTCTGGAATAATGATTTTGATGATGCCCGTTTTGAAACCGTTGTCCGTAAACTGCGTTGGCAAGATGCTATAGGGGAAATTTCCCAAACATTATTCCCACAATGGCAAGAGCAAGGGCGAGAAGTACAAACCGACTTTGAGAAAGCCGAATTTAGTCGCCGCAATCGGGAAGCCTTCACTCACTATATGGAAATTCTCCACTGTATTCATGTGGGGATGGTGACAGATGAATATTTCTTGATCTATGCTCCCCAACGTCAATTACCTCTTTTACCCTCATTATTACCTGATTTATTTGATGAAGCTAATCTTTCCGATCGAGAGCGTCTCTCTTTAACCACAGCCGTAATTAACTACTGTAATGCTCTATTTGATGGTTTGGAGCAATTTGAACCCGCCGCGATGCTGGAATTGCGCCTAGCTTGGGCTAAAATTTTGCAGTCTGTACCCTCACGCTATGGTTTTAGTAACCAGGTACAAGCTGTTATGCAAACTTGGTTAAAACAACGAGGTATTAACTCTAGTACCGATACCATTACTGACATTGGTAAAATGCTCCTGCCTGAAGATGCGACCTTTGTCGAATCTCTCAATGCTTGTTTACAAGTTTTAGGAGAATCCCATTTTCTAAATATTTCTTTGTCCTGTTTTCAGCGCGGCATGGAACATTTACAGGCGCAACATTATGACTTAGCTCGTCTTGATTTTGACCGCACTATTTCCATCAATCCCCACGCAGATGCTTACTATCAAAGTGCCGTAGCCTGTTATGGATTACAAGACTATGCTAGTGCTGTTGCCGATTTGGATAAAGCTACAGCCCTCCAACCCCATCGTGCTGAATATTACGATTTACGGGGTGATGCTTACCTGAAATTAAACAACTATGAAATCGCCCTGGCTAACTATAATCAAGCGGTGACATTAGGGCACCTCAGTAATAAACGAGATGCTTTGCAACGGCAATGGAATGATATTCGCCGTAAAGAAGAGGAAGAGCGTAAACTTCGCGAGGCGGAAACTGCCCGTAAACGTGCTGAGGAAGAAGAGCGTAAACTTCGTGAGGCGGAAACTGCCCGTAAACGTGCTGAGGAAGAAGAGCGTAAACTTCGTGAGGCGGAAGCTGCCCGTAAACGTGCTGAGGAAGAAGAGCGTAAACTTCGCGAGGCGGAAACTGCTCGTAAATGTGCTGAGGAAGAAGAGCGTCGTCGTGCCTTGATTTTACCTTTGCCAAACAATCAAACTATAGAATTGGTTTCGATTCCCGCTGGGGTATTAAAAATGGAGGGAGAACACACCGTAAATATCTCTGAGTTTCGGATGGGAAAATATCCCATTACCCAAGACCAATATCAGGCTGTCATGGGTAAAAATCCTTCTAAGTTCTCAGGTAGTGCGAAGGAAAATCACCCTGTGGAGAATGTTAATTGGCATCAGGCTTTGGAATTTTGTCAAAAACTCACCGAACACTTGAAAAAACAAGGTTTTACGCTCAAAATTTGCCTGCCTAGTGAAACTCAATGGGAATATGTTTGTCGTGCAGGTACAACGACAAAATACTGGTTTGGTGACAGTGACAGCGAGTTACAAAAACACACTTGGTATAACGATAATTCGGGTCGCCATACCCATTCCGTTAAGGAAAAAGAGGATACCCATACGAACCCTTGGGGTTTGGTGGATATGCACGGTAACGTTTGGGAATGGTGCGATGATAACTGGACAAGCACTGTCTCAAAGCTACCTAAAGATGGTAGTCCCTATTTTAATGGTTCTCAAGACCGCAAGGCACTGCGTGGGGCCGCTTGGTTCAACCATAGTTGTGCTTCTGGCCGTCGCGGCCACAATTTCGCGCATAATGTCGGCAACGACGGTTTTCGTGTAGTATGCGTGTAGCAGCAGAACTCCTGAAGATCGGAACTGATGAAAGGGGTTTTATTGGGGGTATAAAAAGGAGTTTAGACTTATTCCAGTGATGGCAACATCCGAAAATAAAACCAGATAAAGTAGCTTAGTAAGTAATACTGAAAGGTCGCTTTATTTTCAAATTTTAATTGTTTTTACCATAAATTATATCATGTCCGGTTGATTGACCATAATACCTGACCGGGGCGGGTTTTCTATATCTATTGTTTGTGTTGAATATCAAGGTGAACCCGCCCCTACAGAAATTGCTGTTAATTGAGCGGACATGATATTATACCAATTCTGAGAAGCACAGCTAGATTATATCAAAAAAATAGAAACAAATGGCATTAGTAATTGCGGGAGAACGCAGCGGTACAGGGAAGACAACGATCGCGATCGCCATTTTAGCATTTTTAATCCGTCGTAGTTTAAAAGTTCAATCTTTTAAGGTTGGCCCGGATTATATCGATCCCATGTTTCACTCGTCGATTACAGGCCGTCCTTGTCGCAATTTAGACCCAGTAATTACTTCTGAATCTTACGTGCGACAATGCTTTACCCGTCACAGTCAAGACGCAGAATTTGCCTTAGTTGAAGGAGTGATGGGATTATTTGATGGGGTTCCTCGAAGGAAGAAGGAAGAAGGAAGAAGGAAGAAGGAAGAAGAACAAGATAATTTGATTTCTTTTGGTTCAACTGCTCATGTCGCGCGATTACTGGATTTGCCAGTATTGTTAGTTATAGATTGTAGCAGTTTGTCTGGTTCTGTGGCTGCGATCGCGCACGGATATCGTAGTTTCGATCCAAAACTGAAGTTCGCTGGCGTTGTATTAAATCGAGTTGGTAGCGATCGCCATTTAGAACTACTCAAAGATGCTCTAGAACCTCTAAGTTTACCCGTTTTAGGCGTTTTGCGCCGTCAAGACAATATCACTATCCCAGATCGGCACTTGGGTTTAGTCCCTACTGAAGAATTGAGTAATCTTAATTCCTTGGTTGATAAAATGGCTGATTTAGCTGCTGTTTGCTTTGACTGGAAGCAACTTTTACCTCTGTTAGCTGCACCCACAAATTTGGGGGATGAGGGGTCTGAGCAACTTTTATATATGCACAGTCTCCCTACTGTCAATGTAACTTCTTCGCCAGAATTTGTCAAGGGGGGAAAGCAAAAAAAATTGGTGCGAATTGGAGTTGCTCGCGATCGCGCTTTTAGCTTCTATTATCAGGACAATTTAGACTTACTACAAGAACTTGGTGCTGAATTAGTGTTCTGGAGTCCTCTAACAGATAATCAACTTCCCGATAACATCCAAGGATTATATTTTGGCGGCGGTTTCCCCGAAGTTTTTGCCCAAGAATTGAGCAATAATTTGCAAGTTCGCGATGCTGTCAAAGCTGCTACTGTTGCTGGAATGCCAACTTATGCCGAGTGCGGTGGCTTAATGTATTTGTGCAATTCTATTGTAGATTTTGACGGCAATTCTTGGCAAATGGTAGGGATTTTGCCGACATCAGCGGTAATGGGGAAAAAGTTAACATTGGGATATCAGGAAGCAATTGCTTTACAAGCAAGTCCGCTGTTATCTACAGGGATGAAAGTTTGCGGACACGAGTTCCATCGATCGTCTTTAACCATAGAACCTAATATGCCTCTTTATCAAATGTGGCGTTATGGTAAGTTCGGAGAAAGTGCGGCGGTTGCTGAAGGATGGCAAGTTTATCAAGTTCACGCTTCTTATCTCCATCTTCATTGGGGAGGAAACAGAGATATTCCAGCACATTTTTTAGAGCAGTGTTCTAATTTCAATATGGGTAAAATTTACCGTTGATTTATTATGAATTGACAAAATAAGATGTGGATAATGAACCTGCTAAAAGCTCAAGCCAGGTTTTTTATTTGACAAACAACATCTAAAGGTGTTAGAATTATGAACCAAGCTCCTATTCCCGATCAAACTCCAAGAAATTTGCAAGAGCAACTGCTCATAGAAGATGCTAAAGCTGGCAATTGCAGAGCAATTATAGGCGGGCCAGACGATATGCTAGGGGATGCGTCTAGGCTTGTGGCAATTTACGGTGGTAATCCTGAAGATTGGTATAAAATGACCAGTAATCAAGCTGTGATGATTAATGGAGCATCGGTACAAGTACACTGGTTTCAAAATAGTCAAGTTCAGCAACAAGTTGAACTCAAGTTTAAGCGACAATACCCTAAAACAGCACCCAAGAATTTGTAGGTAGTAAGGTTATGAAAGTTAGGTGTATAGCGAATACAGGTGAATTTCTTCCTGGCAATTATCTCGATCCGGCAAGAGGTTACACAAGAGAGCTTGAGTTGCCTTTGACTGTGGGTAAGGAATATATTGTTTATGCTATGCGAGAATGGCAAGGAATTTTTTGGTACTATATCTGCGATGATAACTACAGCTATTATCCTATTCAAACTCCTGCACCATTATTTGAGGTTGTTGATAACAGAGTCTCTAAGTATTGGCGTTTGATGTTTTACCCGAATGGTGTGTTAAGAATAGCTTTTGAACAATGGTTTGCCGATCCTGATTTTTACGATAAACTGACGGATCAGGAAGAAGCAGAAGTTTTGATTTTCGAGAAGGTTAAAGAGTTGATGGATGCTGAGGCTTTATCTTTGCCTTCTCTGGATATAACTGAGGAGCAGATGGATCAGAATGTGCGGGAAATTGTTAATGTGTAAATGGGATAAAGAGCGGTTATCGCTAGACTGGTTCGCTACTTTACTTGACTAGCGAGACAAAAAAATGCTAATGTTGTGATGCTGAGGCAAGCCCCACTTAATTATGAGTGAAGAATTTTACCGCTTAATGAGTGATGATGTTTTGTTGTTTGATGCAGATACCTTTACAGGAGGGAAATTCAAGGAGTTAATAAAAACAGAATTTTTCTCTCGTTTTTTGGAGTGGTATAAATATACATCAGCATATAGAGTTAAATCTGATTTATGTAGTTTATCATTTCCGCCTGTTTCGTTGCGTTTTAACGATATTCACTTGAAATCTGTACCGATAGAGTGTAAGCTTTTGAAAGTTGGTGGAGTTCAAGGGTGGGAAGAAGGTAAAATCAGAATATCAACTTCTATACAAGAGCCAGAAAAAAACAAAGCTGTTATTCAAATTGATTTAGAATTCTTTCCAGACAAGCCAGATGAATCTCTATCTATCTTAGATGAATTGGATGAAATCAGACAATCCGAGGAATACAAAAAATTAAGTAACCCCGAAGTAAAAGAGGATAACTAAACCATGAATAATATAGAAGAATACGTCGATCGCACAGCCGAACTAATCCAACTACCGTTAAACCCCGAACACCGTCCCGGTACGATCGCTAATTTTGAAAGAATAACCGCGATCGCACAAATTGTTACAGAATTTAGCTTACCAGAGGAAATAGAATCTGCACCAGTGTTTGAGCCTTGATTTTTTAACCGCAGATGAGCCCAGATATGTCAAACCCAGATGATGCCGTCGCTACAGCAGAAGCCATTAAAACCGGTAAAATCACAGCTAAAGCAGTCGTAACAGCCGCTTTAGAACGCATTACCGCTAAGGATAAAACCCTCAACTGTTTTACTACTGTCACCGCTGATACAGCCTTAGCTGATGCTGATAAAATCGATAAAGCAATCGCACTCCATCAAAACCCTGGCCCCTTAGCAGGCGTACCCTTCGCCGTTAAAAACCTCTTCGACATCGCCGGAGTCACCACCCTCGCCGGCGCTAAAATTAACCAGGAAACCCCTCCAGCCACCAGCGACGCAACCCTTGTTACCAGACTCAAACAAGCAGGCGCGATACTCGTAGGCGCTCAAAATATGGACGAGTACGCCTACGGCTTCGTCACCGAAAACAGCCACTATGGCCCCACCCGCAACCCCCACGATACCACCCGCGTCGCTGGCGGTTCCAGTGGTGGTTCCGCCGCAGCCGTCGCTGGAGGTTTAGTACCCCTCAGTCTGGGTTCAGATACCAACGGTTCCATCCGCGTACCCTCTGCTCTCTGTGGTATCTTTGGCTTAAAGCCTACTTATGGCCGTTTGTCAAGGGCCGGCGCATACCCCTTTGTGGGAAGCTTAGATCATGTCGGGCCTTTTGCGCGATCGGTTAGAGATATTGCTGCGGTTTATGATATATTACAAGGCAGCGATCCGGCAGATCCCGTTTGTACCAACCGCCCCCCAGAATTATGCTTGCCCCAATTAAGCCGGGGAATTGAAGGCTTAAGAATTGCTGTTGCTGATGGCTATTTTGCCCAAGGTGCGGAACCAGAGGCCTTAGCAGCCGTTGAAACCGTTGCCCGTGCTTTAAATTGTACGGCTACAGTGACTATACCAGAAGCTCACCGGGCTAGGGCTGCGGCGTTTGTAATTACGGCCTGTGAAGGGGCAAATTTGCATTTAGCGAATTTGCGATCGCGCCCCCAAGACTTCGATCCCGCCACTCGCGATCGCTTCCTCGCAGGCGCACTCATCCCTGCTACTTGGTACATTCAAGCACAGCGTTTCAGACAATGGTATCGCGATCGCGTCCGTGAAATCTTCCAGAATGTTGACATCATTTTAGCGCCAGCAACCCCCATTTGCGCTCCACCCATCGGCCTTGAAAAGATGACAATAGCAGGTGAAGAAGTGGTAATTCGCCCCAATTTGGGTATATTTACTCAACCTCTCTCATTTATTGGTTTGCCGATCGCCTCAGTACCCATCCAGCGGCCTAATGCTTTGCCATTAGGGGTACAAATTATTGCCGCACCTTACAATGAAGCTCTTATCCTGCGAGTCGCTGCGATGTTAGAATCTGAAGGAATCGTCAGCAGTAAAATTTAACAATTAAATTAAGCTTCTTAAAATTAACAAAATTAATATAGCAACCTTCTTAGCAGTTAGGGTAACTCAAGCGTGTTACCTCTGGTTCATAATCCCTTACTTCGTCAAGCTTTTCCCTCTTCCCTCTTCCCTCTTCCCTAGCCCCTAGCCCCTAGCCCCTCTTCCATCTTCCCTAGCCCTATTTGGTTCCCAGGTTCTACCTGGGAACGCAAGTCTATGGCTTTTAGCCTCTATGCTCTTTTGCCATCCAGCGAGTTCTAGAATTAGTTGGAACGCTGAAAACGTCTCTTAGGCCGTCTGGCGATCGCTTTACGCTTGCGCTTTTCCAGGGGAGTCTCAAAGTGACGGTGCTTTCTCATGTCTGGAAAAATGCCCGCTTTGGAAACTTGCCGCTTAAATCGACGGAGGGCTGACTCAATCCCTTCATTTTCGCCTATTACAACTTGTGTCATTCTATATCCTCAATACACTGACTCAATTATTAATTTACGCTAAATTGGCTTCATTAAACAGTTGCGATCGCGCGTGAAAGAGGACAGACCCCACATCTGTCCTCTTTGACTAACTTAGATAGACTGAAAATTTCAGTCCCCAATCTTAGAAGCGGCGAGAAGAGCGATTGTTGTTACCCCAGCCACCACCGCCAGAGGAACGGCGGTCTTCGCGAGGCTTAGCCTTGTTCACCTTCAAGTCGCGACCCATCCACTCAGCGCCATCAAGAGCTGCGATCGCAGCCGCTTCTTCCGCTTCGCTGGCCATTTCCACGAATCCGAAACCACGCATCCGTCCAGTTTCCCGGTCTACGGGCAACTGCACGCGACTTACGGTGCCGTACTCGGCAAATACCTCGGTCAGGTCTTCTGACGTGACTTGGTAGGAAAGATTACCTACGTAAATAGACATTGATGAACTTCTCCAGAATCAGAGGTTGTAGAGATTTAGATTCGGAGAGACGCCTGTACATAAATACAAACACACTACGCAACCGAACTCAATCCTTAGACTACGACTATAACACAAAAAAATTGAAATGAACTAGCTCTAAATCATAAAATTTCATTAATTAATATTAAGCTTTTTCCCAAAAGTCAATTTTTTTCTCCCCAATTTTAATTTTTAATTTTTAATTTTTAATTGTACTTCCCACTACCGTACCCCAAAAATAAGTCTCAAAGGGTTTTTGGGCAAGATCGACACGCATTTTTTTAGCCCAAGTGTAAATATCGAAACCAATCCGGCCGCGATCGCCCTTGCTAAAATTTGCTTGCAGTTATTTTGTCTCGATTGCTGTCCATATCGGAAGACTCAAAACTTCCCACTAATTACACCCTTAACCCTTAATTCCTCTCTACTTACTAGCGCTTCATAATAATCAGGCTGAATTTCTAAAGCCACACCATAAGAACTAATCGCATCTTGAAACCGCTGCAATTTTTGCAGAACATCACCCCGTTTTAACCAAGCTTCGCAGTTGTCCGGTTTGAGTTGAATCACTTTATCAAAAGCAGCGATCGCCTCTTGACATCTTTCCAATTTTGCTAAATTCTTACCACGCTGCAACCAGACTTGATAGTTATCTGGCCAGATTGCAATTCCTTGGTTGTAAGCAATCAAAGCATCTTCATAGCGTTGCATTAAGGCTAAGGCATTTCCCCGCTTCAACCAAGCTTCAAAATTATCTGGCTGAAGGAGAAGTACCTGGTCATAAGCAGCGATCGCTTCTGCATAACGTTCCAACTTTTCTAAGGCCGCACCCCGCTGAAACCCCACCTTAGAAGAAATATCCAACTCTGAAGTCATGGCAATCACTTTATCAAAACAGGCGATCGCTTCTTCGTAGCGATGCAACTTTTCCAAAGCCTCACCCCTGTAGTTCCAAGCTTCTAAGAAATCGCCTTTCAGTTGCAGGGCATTACTATAAGCAATAATCGCTTCTCTGTAATGTTCCATTCCTGCTAAAGCTAAACCTCTTCCCAGCCAAGCTTCGGGGAAATTCGGATTGAGTTGAGTTGCCTTATCAAAGGAAGCGATCGCTCCTTCCCAGTGTCCCGCCTCCGATAGAACTTGACCGAAACCGATCCACAATTCGGGAAAATTGGGATTAATTTTAATCGCCTGATTTAAAGTTGCGATCGCCGCATCCGGTCGCAAATGCTTAAGCGCCATACCTTTATAAAACCAGGCTTCGCTGTCTCCCGGCTGCAATTGAATCACGCGATCGTAAGAATTCACCGCTTCTGCGTATCGGTGCAATTTCTCCAAAGCAATTCCGCGATTAAACCAAGCTTGATAATTTTCTGGTTGCAGTTGCACCGCTCGATCGTAAGAACTCACAGACTCAGCGTACCGCAGCGCTTTCATTAACGCCAAACCTCTGTAAAACCAAGCTTCAGCGTTACCAGGCTGGAGTTTAACTACTCGCTCAAAAGCAGCCACAGCCTCAGCATAGCGATCGCCGTGCAGCAGCGTACAGCCTTGGCGATACCAGATTGTAGGTAAATTTGGCTTAATTTCGATCGCTTTTCTATAGCAAGCAGCCGCTGTTTGGTACTGATGCAATTCCTCTAGAGCTCGTCCCCGGTAGTGCCACGCTTCATAATTTTGCGGTTGAATTTGAGTTGCTTGCTCGAAAGAAACTAGAGCTTCTTGATATTGGTGCAAGCTCAACAAAGCGCTCCCTCGCAACACCCAAGCCTTATAGCTTTCTGGTTTAATACCAATGGCGCGATCGCAGCAAACAACAACAACATCATACCGATGCAATTTCCTCAGCACCGTAGCTAGCTGCAACCAAGCCTGACACCAGTCCGGTTTAACTTCAACCGCTTTCTCGTAATGATGCACCGCCGCTTCATACCTTCCCAAACCATAGAGCCTATTACCTTGGCTGTACTCTGGGAACGCTGTAAAAATGCTCAAAGCTCCAGACAGCGACATAGGAGGAGATTTAGAACTAGATGAGCTATCAGTGGCAGAAGTTGGCGATGTCATATTACAACCCAGAATTTACAACTTTTTTAGCTTTTAATTTTTAATTTTTAATTTTTAATTTAATTATTTGCCCCAGCCCAATTCTACAGCAAACTACAGCCCTAAGAAAGCTCATCTATTTAGAAACTTTATGTCTTTCTTCTAAAATTCCGTAGTTTCACTATGGAACATTTAGGGTAATCTGCGTCAGAATCTTAGAGGTACACAATAAAGTACGACAAAAAACCATACCTGAGCTTAAAACTCAAGTACCCATTCCCAGACAAGTCAATTTAATCGAGACACTACAAATCCGGTATCGCTAAGCGACACCCTGTAGATACTCAACACAGAGTGCTTTGCACCTCGTTGCAAGAAAGGAAAAAGAGAAGTATGAATGTGTCCGAATATACCATATCTGACCGAATTGTAGCAATACCGGTATGGATTCCTAAAGAGGAAAGCGCTGTTAATCTCCCCACAACTGCCCAGCCGCAACCCTGCGATCCTCTGCGCCCCCTGCGTCAATGGCTTGACAGCATAGAAGTTAAAAGCCCCAAATTGGCTCACAGACTGTGCAAGCTAATTCCAGCGCAGTGTCCATTTGAGCGCACTGTCAAGCTTTTTGGTCGTCAACTGTTTCACATCCCCCCCTTATGCAAGCTCAACCCGCTTTACGATGAATTGGTTGCTCTGCGTTTTCGAGCTTTGTGCTATTTGGCGGATGTGTGTGGCGAAGATGTGACGCGCTATTGCTAAATACCTGTTAACTGTTAACTGTTAACTGTTAACTGTTAATTGTTAATTGTAAGGTGGGCGATCGCCCACCTTACCTTTAATTGGTAACTAGACCTTTTGCAAAAGTCGATCGATCTCATTCCCAGTTATAGCTTTATTCTCTCATCTTCCCAGGCTTGTTTCTCGATCGCTAATTCCCAGTTTCTCCTTGTTTACTCAGTTTTAAGTTTATGTTGACGGCTGTATGCCATGCCGTTTTTTATATAAATATTGCTGGTGGTAGTCTTCAGCTAACCAAAACTCATTTGCTGGTTGAATTTTTGTCACAATTTGGTTATCATATCTCCCGGAGAGTTGGAGCTTCCGTTTAGAAGCAATCGCAGCTTGCTCTTGTTCTAGATTGCGATAGAAAATAACAGAACGGTACTGTTCTCCTCTGTCTGGCCCTTGCCGATTTAACTGCGTCGGATCGTGGCAATTCCAAAATACCTCTAGGAGTTGCTCATAACTAACAACACTACAGTCAAATTCCACCTCTACCGCTTCAGCATGACCCGTAACTCTAGCACAAACGTCCAAATAGCAAGGATTTGACCAGTGTCCTCCCGTATATCCCACACAAGTCGAAGCGACACCCTTGATATCGCGAAAAGTTTCTTCAACACCCCAGAAACAACCAGCGGCAAATGTTGCTTTTTCTAGCATGATTTTCTCTTTACACTTTGATTGCTTTCTGCCTTGGGCCTTACCCAACTATGCTGACCAAAACTTGACCATAACTCCCATAATATCACCCATTTGCATGAAGCCAACGTGCTATAAATACTGCAAAATTGAATCTTAAACCAAAAATAAACATTAGAGCAATACTGCTCTGAGGCTCATAAATACTAATGCAACTCCACTCTAGTTCAGGTAGATGGCGTTTAGGTCTGACCTTATCGCTTTTAACTGCATCGCTCTGGGGCGTTTTGCCCATTGCTTTAAAGGTAACGCTACAAGCCCTAGATGTTTATACCGTTACTTGGTTTCGTTTTCTAGTATCCTTTGGACTATTAGCCTTATATTTAGCCGCCCGCCAGCAATTACCAGACTTGCAAAAATTGCGGGCAACAAATATGGGATTGATGGCAATCGCAATTGTATTTCTATCAGCTAACTACCTGCTATTTCTAATCGGATTATCCCAAACTTCACCTGCTAACACTCAAGTTTTAATTCAATTAGCTCCCGTGATGATGGGATTGGGAGCCTTAGTTATTTTTAAAGAACGTTATACTCTACATCAATGGATTGGTTTAGGAGTATTAACCCTCGGTTTTTCACTCTTCTTTCACGAGCAATTAACCAATTTAATTTCAGCACAAAGTCAATATCTAATTGGCAGCGGTATAGTCGTAATTGCAGCCGCAGTGTGGGCTGTTTATGCCCTAGCTCAAAAGCAACTTCTGCAAAAATTACCCTCTGCAAGTATTATGCTCATTCTCTACGGAGGCTGTGCTATATTATTCACTCCCTTTGCTGCACCCCAATTATTGCTTACACTCAGCCCTTTACATTGGGGAATGCTACTTTTTTGTGCATTAAATACTCTAATTGCTTACGGAGCTTTTGCAGAAGCAATGGATCACTGGGAAGCCTCACGAGTGAGTGCAGTGCTGGCTTTAACACCTTTAGTTACGCTGTTTTCAGTCTGGAATATTTCGGCTATTTTTCCTACTCTAATCGCACCGGAACAGCTCACAATTCTTGCAGTTGTAGGCGCAATTTTAGTCGTCGGGGGATCGATGACAATCGCGATGGGAAAGTCGCGGTAAATCAAACAAGATGAGTACAGAAATACTACTAAATCTGTGCAAAGAAACCGGATTTTTAGGAAATATTTAAGATTATTAACTAGATATTTACAAATAAACCCGGTTTCTGACCTCAAACTTCGTAAGTTCTGACTACTATATTTACAAGATGCCAAATTAATGATATGATTTTATTAGTTCTACATCAAAGCTAACTTAATTAATTCATGCAAAAAACGGAAACAGGATCGTCATTACTCAATAAAGTGCTTGTAATTATTATATCCTTGCTAGTGGTAACTGCGATCGCGCTCCCGACAACACTCGCCATTTCTGGAGAAAATACAATGTTTGCTGGAAAAAGACCTACTAACCTGGGAGTAAAGTCAGGACAACTTGCACCTTGTCCCAATTCTCCTAACTGTGTCAGCAGTTTCAGTCAAGATAACGAACATAAAATTGCACCTTTGGCATACACTTCTACCTCTACAGATGCAATTGCTAACCTCAAAAAATCAATTCTATCTTTACCAAAAACTAAAATTATCACCGAAACCAATAATTACCTATATGCAGAATTTACTAGCGCTTTAATGGGATTTGTTGATGATGTTGAATTCTTACTAGATGATGAAGAGGCAAAGGTAATCCAAGTCCGTTCAGCTTCCCGTTTAGGAGAGTCTGATTTAGGAGTTAACCGGAAAAGAATAGAAACCCTGAGAGCCAAACTCAACCAACTTTTAACCTAAATTAAGGTAAAATTTGTAGTAGTAAAGTTAGCAACTTCTTTGAAGATGACCAGCACTATCTCCGAAATCAAAGTAAAAACGATCGCAGGCGAAGACAAGCAACTAGGCGAGTACGCTGGTAAGGTACTCTTGATAGTGAACCTTGCTTCCAAATGCGGCTACACCCCTCAATACGCTGGGTTAGAGCAGTTAAACCAGAAATATCAGGCGGCGGGACTGCGAATTTTAGGATTTCCTTGCAATGACTATGGAGCACAAGAACCTGGTACGAACTCAGAAATTGTCCAATTTTGTACTATCAATTATGGTGTAACTTTTGACCTATTTGACAAAGTACACGCCAAAGGTTCTGAGCAGCATCCTCTTTACGCTCAGCTTACCAAAGCGGTCGAACCAAAAGGGGAAGTTTCATGGAATTTTGAGAAATTCTTAGTCAACAAGCAGGGAGAAGTAGTTGCCAGATTTCGCAGCAGCGTGACTCCCGACTCGCCGGAATTAATCGCGGCCATTGAGCGGGAATTAGCTAAATAGTTTTTGGGTTAATTGTTAACTGTTAATTGTTAATTGTTAGTTAACTATTAACGGTTAACTGTATTTCTAGTTAGAGATTAATCAAATGGAAAATACTGCTTCGTTAGACTTAATAGTGGGTTTGGTTGCATTCGTCATTCTGATAAGTGCGCTCGTTATGTTGTTCCAGGGGATTGCATCTTTCCCTAAACAAAAATAGAAATACCAGACAAACTCTCGCAAATTAAACCCAATTTAAAATCTCAAATTTTAAACTAATAATGATGCAATCTACTCAAACTTCTCCCACAGTTATGCTAGTTCCCGGCAACTTACGGCGGGTACATCACATCGCTTTAAATGTCCACGATATGAAAGCATCCCGCCATTTTTACGGCACAATTTTGGGTCTGCACGAGCTCACAGGCGAAGAGGTTCCTGCAACTTTGCAAGAGTTAGTTGCTGCGGGAAAAGTAGCCAATTTTATTACCTCCGACGGTACTGTTATCGATCTATTTTGGGAACCGGAACTCAAACCGCCAGATCCAAATCCGCAGCAAGCTTTTACCCGTGCCAATCATTTAGCCTTTGACATCGATCCCCAATTATTTGACAGTGCAGTGGAAGTGCTATATTTACATAAAGTTTGCATAGATAGCGGCCCAGTTAGTCGTCCTACAGGACGCGGAATCTACTTCTACGATCCTGATGGATTTATAATAGAAATTAGGTGCGATCCATAGGAAGAAATAGGGGCTAGGGGCTAGAATGCTCAGGGCTAGGGAAAGAGAGGGGGAGCAGGGGAGCTCTTGAGCGGGGGAGATAGGGAGATGGGGGATATGGGGAAGATGGTAATTAGCTATTAGCCATTAGCTATTAGCCATTAGCCATTACCAATCACCAACCAACAACAACCAACAAATTACTCATCATCCTTCCGAATAGGTTGTTTTGGCCAGGTAAAGCGAAATGTTGCTCCTTGACCTTCACTCGATTCGAGTTTAATAGTTCCCCCTTGATTTTCTACAATTTTTTTCACTAGCGATAAACCAATGCCTGTATTTTCAACTTTATCGCGAGCTTCCAAAGTTTGGAAGATGACAAAAACTTTATCATGATATTGAGGAGCAATTCCAGGGCCATCATCCGTTACAGCAAACTCGTAAAAATCTTCCTTCTCTTCAAGGGATATTTTCACAGAACCCGATTTGCTGCTGTGATGTTTGACTGCATTACTAATTAGATTAGCAAAAACTTGCTGTAATAATACCCTTTCTGTCGTCAATATTGGCATTCCCGATCCGACTTCCACCTTCAAACTCTCTGGCGGCGCGATAGAATCGATAATTTCTGCTAATAAACTTGCCACATTTACAATTTCTGAGGCTGTTTGGATGCGTCCGACGCGGGAATATTGTAGTAGTGCATCGATCAAAGCTTCCATACGGTGAACTCGACCCCGCAATAGATTCATTTGATGTTGAGTATCCTCAGTCATCGCTTCGCTGAGGTCTTCTTCTATCCAACTACTAAGGTTGGCAATTGCTCTTAGCGGCGCTTTCAAATCATGGGAAACGACATAAGCAAATTGATCTAATTCCTGATTTCGCTTTCTCAAAACTGTTGCTGTTTGACTTAATATTCTAGTTGTCTTTGCCAATTCTTGAGCGCGTTTTTGTAGTGCTTCTTGAGCTTCTTTACGCTCTCTGATATCTTCAACAACTGCCATTAAGTATTCGCCACCATCTTGCTCGCGTAGTAGGGAAACAGTCAAATTGCCCCATACTAATTCCCCATTTTTGCGGAGAAAACGCTTTTCCATCGAATAGATATTAAGTTCCCCTGTTAACAGTTGGTTTATATAGGCCAGCTCAATTTTTAAGTCCTCTGGATGAGTAATATTCTGAAACTTATTTTCTAGCAGTTCTTCCCGACTGTAACCCAAAATATCGCAAAACTTTTGATTAACCAACAGTAACTTGCCTTCCATATTTGTCTGGGCTATTCCCACAGCCGCCTGCTCAAAAGTAGACCGGAAACGTTGCTCGCTTTCAGCAATAGCCACCTCAGCCTGTTTGCGGTCGGTGATATCCTCGAAACTACACATAATTCCGATTACACTATCTTCCCCATTTGTCAGAGGAACTTTGCTAACATCAACCCACATTGTCGAGCTATTTGGCAGTGCAGAAGTAAAAGTTTTAAGTAAGTGATATTGGGGAGTATTAGTTTCGAGAATGTCGCGGCTGATTGCGCGGTAGTGTTCAGCTTGTTCTTCGGGAATAGGCAAATCGTAATCTGTCAGTCCGATGATATCTGTGGGACTTTTTAAACCAAGAATACGGGCAAAGTTTTGATTACAACCTCGATAGATAAAATCTCTGTCTTTCCAGTAGATAAACTGCGGAATGTTGTCCATCACTAATTGCAACATTTGCTGAGAATCTCGCAATGCAAATTCCGCGATTTTGCGATCGCTAATATCGTTATTTATTTGTAAGCTAGCTAAGGGAAGACCATCTTCGTCCCGTTGCAAAGTCCAACGGCTTGCTACTGTTACTTTTGAACCATCTTGCTTAGTGTGTAGGAGTTCGCCTTCCCAAGCTCCATCCCGTAGAAATGCTGCCTTAATTTTGGGTAGAGATTCAGGAAATTCTGTTTGCAAAAGCGTGTGAATATTCTTTCCCATTACTTCCGATTTCCGCCATCCGTAGAGCCTTCTAGCTCCCTGATTCCAATCAGCAATATCATCATTTAGGTCAAGCACTGTAATCGAATCATTCGCTAAATCTAACAGTTGCGATTGTTTGCGGAGGGTTTTTTCAGCTTCTTTGCGCTCGGTAATATCGCGACAAATCCCAATAAATAGTCGCCCCGAAGCTAGCCGCATTTCGCTCACCGCTAACTCCATTGGGAAGGTTGCCCCATTTTTGCGGATTCCCTGGATTTCTTGCTGACAAATGTTGAGTTTTGCAGTAGAATTTGTTAAAAAGTTTTGAAGATAATTCCCCGTGCTATCTTCGTGGGCAGGCTTAGCTATTAGTTTCCTGAGATTCTGACCAATGACTTCTTTCCCTTCCCAGCCAAAAATCTTCTCAGCAGCGAGATTGAATGACTCAATATTACCCTGCTCGTCCAAGGTGAGAATACCATCAGCGGCGTTGTCTACCACTGCTTGAATGCGAGTTTTACTCTCTTGCAAACTAGCTTCTCGGTTTGTTAATTCCCTGTCTAAACGGTCAAATAAATACCAGGAAGCTCCGCCGCCAAGCAAACCGACAAATAAAGCGGCTATTTGTACAAAATTGGTGAGATCGACCCAATGCCGTCTTTCTTCATCTATAATAGCCTGGAACTCTTTCTGACTGACAACAAAATTATTAATTTGCTGCCGCAGGGTATCCATCTGCAATTTGCCTTTGAGCAGAATGTTAGTTAGTTGAGGCGACATTTCAATTTCTCTGCCTAAACTATCAAAACTTTTGAGCGTATTTTCCAAAAAAATTAATTCTTGCTGGGTACTTTTTTTAATTTCTTCAAATCGCTGTAACTGTGCTGGATTTTCTTGCACCATCACTCTGAGTTCTTTGAGCAATTGAGGCAAATTTGCTTTTGCTTTTAAATACGGGTCTAGAAATTCTGGACGCTGCGTCAGACCGTAACCTCGCATTCCCGTCTCAGCATCTACCGCAGTTTTGAGCAAACGGTCAGTTTGTAGTAGTACCTGGTTGCTCTTTTCTATCTGGGCTCTTGTGCTGAGAGTGCGATCGCGCACCCAGGCAATGGCGATCACTGAGGCGAACAGACAAGTTACGGGAATGGCAAGAATTATTGTCCCCCGCTGGCGAGTTGGCCGGTCTACCCACAAAAATTTTACGAGGTGAGATATTGAAAATTTCATTAATTTTTAATTTTGAGATTTTAACAATTTGGCAGCCTCCTATTCTGGCGCTACGCCTATCTTTAGATGGCTTTTAACATGGATGTTATCGATCGATCCTGATGGTTGAACTAGATTAAGGTGAGAGTCAGATTTGTAATTTTGCTCAGCGATCTTTTTGACAGTCCACTTACCTGTATCGGGATCGCGGTCAGCGGTAAAAGGGTTGGCTTTTAGGGGTTGATTGCAAGGTTTAGTCATAGTGCTGCACTCCCGATCTACTTGCTAGTCATATTTTAAGTGCCTCTAAAATGCAGGTTTGTGATAGATAGCAAAGCCAAGATGGGATCTTGGTCACAGAAGGTAGCGATCGCCAAATATGGATCGAGCCTTGGATCTATAATCTATAGCAGAAGGCAGCTATGCAGAAGGCAGAAGTAGAAGAAAAATGTTATTTAGAGTGCAGCTAAGCAATCTACTTAAGGGAGGATGACAACACAAGCGATCGCTTCCGAAAAGCAATTCTGGTGTAACTCCTACTTTACTCAACTTTATTTTCTATTTTTGCCTTAAGGTGAACAGTAAAAGTAGAACCCACCCCCAACTCGCTTTCCACTGTAATATCACCCCCCATCATCTGGCAAAAGCGACGGCTAATCGCCAATCCGAGTCCGGTACCACCATACTTGCGCGTTGTCGAAGCATCTCCTTGATTGAAGACCTCAAACAAACACTGCTGTTGTTCCACTGACATACCAATACCCGTATCAGCTACGCATAAATAAACCCAATCACTATTGCTACCCATTTCGCGAGTTGCACTTAGCCGCACAGTTCCATTTTCAGTAAACTTAAGGGCATTAGAGAGTAAGTTAAAAAGAATTTGCCGCACCTTAGTTAAGTCAGTGAACACTACTCCTAGATCGCTACAGCAAGACACTTCCAATTTATTGGAGTTTTTGTGAGCTAGGGGATGCAGAGTGGCGATGACATCACCGACCAAATCCGCAAGGTCAAAACTCTCCAGGTAAAGTTCCATTTTACCTGCTTCAATTTTAGATAGGTCAAGGATATCGTTAATCAAAGTTAGCAAATGTTTGCCAGCACTGCGAATTTTTTGAATATCGGGGAGCAAATCTTCAAGCCCTTCATCAGAGGCTAATTCTTCTAACATTTCGCTGTAACCAATAATGGCATTCAGAGGAGTTCGCAACTCGTGGCTCATATTAGCTAAGAAAGTGCTTTTTGCTCTGGAAGCTGCTTCTGCTTTGTGCAGTGCTTCTTGCAAAGCTACTTCCGCTCTTTTGCGCTCAGCAATCTCGAATCGGAGTAACTTATTAGCACTCTTGAGCTGAACAGTGCGATTTTCGACAGTTAGTTCTAGTTCCTGCTTCGCCTTAGATAATGCCTGCTGCGCTCTCTGCCGTTCAAAGCCTTCTATTGCTAAGGCAACCAAATTCGCTAGAGAATCAGCAAAAGTGCGCTCCTCCAAGGCCCACTGACGGGGAGGGCCGATATGTTCGTGGGAAACTATGCCCACGATCTGGCCGCCTAGCCGAATTGGTACATTTAAAGTTGATGAGTTCGCGCTCTCGTCTGTAGGCCTTGGAGAGAAGATTTCTGCTTCTTTTGAGTACAATTCCTTTAAAGAGTTTTGAGCCAGAAGTGTCTCAGGCAGAGGCAATCCGAAATGCTCCTCAGCATTCTCTAAGGAGGTATCTAAAAAGCCAGCTCTCAAATCGCTGGTCGAGATTTCTAAACGGTTCCAGTGGCGATCGCTACTACGTTCGTAGAGGTCGAGGCAAACTAATTTTAGATTAGGCTTTTTAGACTTCACAAAATAAGGCTGTTCGTCTAAATTTTTTGCCAGCAAAGCAGTATTGGCCTCTGTTTGGCTATCTGCACTCACGCCCAATCCTAAATCTATTTGAGACTCTGCGGAACGAACGGTAAATCTAAAATCGTTATATAGCCACAGGCTGACTTTATCTACTTCTAGGGTGTGGGCGGCCGTTTCAGTGATTTCGCGAATTGCAGCATTGAGATCCCCAGAGTTAAGAGTCCTTTCTCTGCCAAGTTCCAATAGTGCCAGACTCTGACGGCGGAGCCGTCTTTCACTGTTGAGCAGGACTTGTTCGCCCGCTTTGCGCTTAGTGAGGTCGTAGAGGGCAAATAGTGCCGCTGGTTGACCGCTGAAGGTCAGGGGTTGGACGGATACCATTACCCAGAACGGTGTACCGTCTACTTTTTTGGCTTGCATTTCCCAATTCTGAACGTACCCGTCTCGCGAAAGTGCGTCGAGTACCTTCTCGCGATCGCTCCGATCCCAGTAAAAATCTGGAGTATAGCGATCGATCAAGTCTTCAAGGGATATGCCCAGGAGAGCAGAAAATTGAGCGTTGGCATAGAGTATCTTCCCGTCGGCCACGCGAGCGATCAGCACTGGTACGGGAGTTGCTTGGGCGATCGCTCGAAATCGCTCTTCGCTCTCCCGCAATACCGACTCTGCAAACCCTTGCAGTTGAGCTTCCACGCGATCGGAGTGTTCAGTAGTAGTCTCCAGCAAGATTTCCAGGTCAGCTCTTTCACTCTTAAGCTCAGTAATTTCCGAGCGCAGACGTAAAACCTCCAAAATTAGCTGTTCCTTTGACAATTCTTCTTCCTGCATGGGTTTTGGGTAATTGCGAACTGGCAGTTTGTCTTTAGCGTTAATTCTTGTTTGCCGCTCATTACTAAGTATGGCCTATCCCCCATATTCCGTTACAGCATTTTCCTTCCTTATTCCAGTTCCAATTCTAAGGAAGGCATTAGTCGCTGCAAGTTCTTCAACGATTTTCCCTGCCAGAGTATCTCCTGAGATCCTCGTACCGCAATCTGAATATTCTTTTGCTGGCGCACCCTGATCACAAACTTAGACAGAATGTTGATTCCAGAACTATTTAAAAATTCTAGCTCTCGCAAATCCAAAGTAATTTTCTTTGGCTGTGCGTCAGCCACATCATTGAGCAACTGCACGATGGGCGCGTACTCTTCCATTTTACTCAGCCGGAATGAACCCTGGCAGGTAATTGTCTCAGTAGCGCTGTCGTACCAAATGCAGTAATCTTTACTCTTGATCTCCATAGTGCGTGCTAGTTGTCACAGGTGAGTTGCGATTTTAATGGGTAATTTAGTCCGTAGGGGGACTTTTGAGGTGTTAGTGGATCTCCACTTACTGCTGGTAACTCTTGCTGCGGGAGGGGGGCTTCGCCGAGCGTACCGGAGGGCATAGAGGGGCCAAAGCGCCGAGATGTGGGAAAGGGGCCAGAGGAGGTTGGAGACTTTACCTTACTAACAGGGCTGGGTACTGTTGACCAGTCATCTCCTGACTGGGCATTCAATTCTCAATTGCCTCTCATGTCAATATATGCGTGATTATGCGTAAATCCCAACCAATTCCCAATTTCTGTTTTCCACGCTCAAATACTATTAGTTTAGAACACAACCGTATCTAAAAATGTGAAAATCCATATTTTTTTGCTATTGACAATAGTAACAAAATCTAATTATAGTAATGTCAGCTTTCAGGCAGCCCTTAAAAGGGAAGTATTATTTAGTTTAATTCACTCTTACCTCTGCCTGTACAAAATGCAGTCTAGCCGTCATCCAGGAGCGTCTAATGGCAATTTCAGAAATCACAGAGAAACTTTTGTCTGCTAAAAAAGCTAAGGGTATTACCTTTGGTGAGTTAGAAAAAATTGTCGGGCGCGATGAGGTTTGGATTGCGGCGGTGTTTTACCGTCAAGCTACTGCTTCTGAAGATGAAGCGGAGAAAATTGTATCAGTTTTAGGGTTAGATAACAGTGTAGCTCAAAGCTTAACAGAACCACCCTTAAAAGGTTCCCTGGAGCCGGTTATTCCCGTAGATCCGCTGATTTATCGCTTCTATGAAATTATGCAAGTGTATGGGATGCCTCTGAAAGCAATAATTCACGAAAAATTCGGCGATGGCATTATGAGCGCCATTGATTTTACTCTTGACGTTGAAAAAGAAGAAGATCCTAAAGGCGATCGCGTTAAGGTCATCATGTCTGGTAAATTCTTGGCTTATAAGAAG
>NZ_CACA01000098.1:0-44131 GCF_000180455.1 Kamptonema sp. PCC 6506 | reverse complement strand
CGTCTAGCAGGCAAATGCAATGGGGGTCTTGCCAGAAAATTTTTCCAGCTAAAAGGTCATTAGTGACGAGTTTGAGTTCTACTTCTTGTTTGTCTTTGATGTAGGTTTGAACTTGGCGAATGCTGGGCAATCCCGTCTCGAATTCAGACATAATCGTGAATAGGTAATAGGTAATGGGTAATGAGTAAGGAGTTGAGTCAGCGGTCAAGATATTGGAAGAGGACTTACACGCTCTGTACAATCTTCCGCGATCGCGAGTCAAGCTCGATCGCAATTGCCAGGTACGAAGCAAGTCCGCAGCCAGCCTGAAGCAATCTCAGACCTTTATATTTGCGTTACGGTGCGTAAGTCCTATAGAAGTTTATCAAGTTAATTAGGAGCTAATCGTTGAAATGGCAATTGAGTTTACTAAGTATCACGGACTAGGTAATGATTTTATTCTGATTGACAATCGTCATCAGTCAGAACCAATTTTAACCCTACAGCAAGCAGAGGAGTTGTGCGATCGCCACTTTGGGATTGGTGGAGATGGCGTAATCTTTGCTCTTCCAGGGCAAAATGGTACGGACTATACTATGCGGATTTACAACTCCGATGGTTCGGAAGCGGAAATGTGCGGTAATGGTATTCGCTGTTTAGCTAAGTTTATCGCTGATTTAGAAGGTGTCAATGCTAAAACTCAGTATCGTATTGATACTCTTGCTGGTGTTATGACCCCAGAATTGCTAGCTGATGGTCAGGTAAAAGTTGATATGGGAATACCCCGACTTTTAGCTGCGGAAATTCCCACAACTTTAGAATCTCCCGATCGAAAAGTTGTAGAGTTACCCCTAGAAGTAGCAGGACAGTCTTGGTTAGTTACCTGCGTTAGTATGGGAAATCCACACTGTATTACCTTTGTAGAGGACGTTTCAGCTATTGCTTTAGAAACTATTGGGCCGCTATTTGAACATCACGCGGTTTTCCCCCAGCGGACAAATACAGAATTTATCCAAATTATACGTCGAGACTACGTGAAAATGCGGGTGTGGGAAAGAGGCGCTGGTGTTACGCTTGCTTGTGGGACTGGTGCTTGTGCTTCTGTGGTAGCTGGAGTGTTAGCTGGAAAGTGCGATCGCATAGCTGCGGTTGAACTCCCTGGCGGTATTTTGCAAATTGAATGGTCGCAGGTCGATCAAAGGCTGTATATGACTGGGCCAGCAGTACAAGTATTTGCGGGCAAAATTTAGCCGTCAACAGCAGTACCGCAACACTCGGAACACCAGAATAAATAAGCTGAAATTACTTATTTATTCTGTTCGCAATCTAACATCTGATATCTAACATCTAATATCAATTAGGGGTACTTTAATGGGCGGCGGCATTTATCTAATTCAGGACGACGACCGGCTGGTGGAAATGACAGAACAACCCTATGATTCCGAAGATCAGCTTCAAGAATTGCTAGAAACTTATCCTAACCTAATAGCAGGCGATCAAATAGATAGAGCGACACCAAGGCGATGGCTGTTAATTTCACGGGAAGTGGCACTGTTAAGTGAAGAGGAAACTGCTGGTCGTTGGTCTTTAGATCATTTGTTTCTTGACCAAGATGCAATTCCTACTTTGGTAGAAGTTAAGCGTGCTCGCAGTGCGGATACCCGGCAAAAAATAACTGGTCAAATGCTTGATTATGCTGCTAATGCTGTAGTTTATTGGCCAATTGAGTCAATTATTGGTTTATTTGAAACTAATTGCCGGGAACAAAATCGCGATCCCGAACAAATTTTTGAAGAATTTTTGGGTGCTGATACTAATGAGGATCGGTTTTGGCAGAAGGTAAAAACTAATTTGCAAGCTGGTAAATTGCGTTTAGTATTTGTGGCAGAAGAGATTTCCGCAGAAATGCGGCGAGTGGTAGAATTTCTAAATGAACAGATGGACCCGGTAGAGGTTTTAGCTTTAGAAATTAAGCAATATGTTAGCCAAGATGGTTTAAAAACCTTGGTTCCTAGAGTGATTGGCCAGACGGCGGAAGCACAGCAGAAAAAATCGAGCGCGACTCGTGAAAGAAGGCGTTGGGATGAGGTTTCTTTCTTTGAGGAATTGAAATCTAGGCGAGGTGAAGATGAGGCGGAAATGGCTAGTTCTATCCACGACTGGGTACAAAGTCAAGACCCTGAAGTTGAGGTACACTGGGGAACAGGTGACACTTATGGAGGCTTTGCTGCTCAGCTTAATCAAAGAGGAAGAAAACCTTATCAGTTGTTTACTGTTGATATTTCTGGAAGGCTGGAGATTTCTTCTAGTAATTATGGTTCCCAGTGGCCCTTTAATCAGGGAGATAAATGGTTAGAATTGCGGTCTAAATTTAGTTCTATTGGTCTGTCGCTACCAATAGATCCTGGGGAGAGACGTTCCCCTAGTTTGCCTTTATCTACTTTGCAGGATGAATCGGTTCTTAAGCAGGTTCTTGAAACTTTTGATTGGATTATTGAGGAAATTCAAAGTTCTTAGAAATGTTAAGGGTTAACGGTTAACTGTTAACTGTTAACTGTTAGCTGGTAATTGGTAATTGGTAATACTTTTTCCCTCTTCCTTCTTCCTTCTTCCTTCTCTCCTAGATAACTAAATTTTTCTTCCTTCCTCCTTTGACTTAACTGCTACGGGGTTTTTCAGTGGCCATGAGAATTAAATAGTCATCATTTTCTAACTTATAATTTGCTGGAGGATTAGAAATAACTTCTCCTTCTATGCCTTTTTGCACAGCCAAAACAATACTTTGATAAGTTTGTTTCATATATATCAATACATCTATAAATGCTAGTCCAATCTTAGATTTAGGAACGGGAACTTTATATAATTGATTGCCATCTTCCGAGCGCAATATCTCGTAGATGACTTTAGTAATGCCATGATTTAGCGCTGCTTGAGAAATCAGCATACTGCTTAAATCGCTACTAACGATGATTTCATCAGCGTTAGCTCTTTTACAAGTCTTGACGTAGGCTTGATCTACTAATTCTACAATTGTATAAGCATCGGGATTAATGCTCTCTACAGTCAGCGTAGATAGAATAGCTTTAGCATCGCGAGCTGTATCTTCTAAACTATCGTCACCTAAAATTATCACTGTTTTAGCTTTAACTAAGTTGGCACGATGTAAGGTTTCATCACACACTTGACCTTTGATAAAGAAAAAATCGATTTCATCTAGCGGCTTCCTTTCTATATCAGCAATTAAAACCATTGACTTTCCTTGATTTTGAGTATCAATACTCAATTCATTCAAAATTACTCGCGCTCGATAATTCCATCCGCACAAAATAGTATGATTTTCAAGGTTGCGCTCTCCCATACCTAGATAGTCTTTCATTTTTCTCCCTATTAAAATAGTTGCCATTGTCGCACTGAATGTGGCTAGTAGACCGATGCCAATAAACATATTAACGACAGCTATTAGCCGACCAACAAGTGTTGTAGGGGCTATGTCACCATAGCCAACAGTGGCTAATGTAACGATGCTCCACCATACAGCATCAATGAAGGATAAATGTGGTTCTGCCCAGGATAAACCTAACCCACTAACTATAATGAAGAGAGCAATAAATATGATTAGCAGATCCAGATTTTCATTCTGCAAAAAACGCAGGATTTTTTGCGGATTTTTGCTCGAAACTTTCAATTTTTTTTGGTTCTGATTTTTTAAATCCCTCAATTTTTGTTTCTCTCATTACACCCGATCTTATGTTTAATTAGGTAGATTTACTTATCATCCCGCTGATGTCACTTCGATCGCAGAAAAAGGCTTTCGTTCCAGAAAATTATCTCCCGAAAGTAACATCATAGGGCTTAGATGCCTCATATCATGTCCCGTTAAACACTTGTCATTGTTCGCTGTGTTCCGCGCGTCAAGAGAAGCGCAGTTGCGAGGAACGAAGCAATCTGAGGAGTTGCGAACGTAGTGAAGCAAACTAAGCCCGAAGCAATCTCAAAACCTTGCGATTGCTTCGCTTTGCTCGCAATGACAGATCGTAAGTAATTTGCTGGAAATGCTATCATAGATAGCAGATTAAAAAGTTAAAAATTGCCGATGGGTATGCAATTTTTAATTTTTAGTTCAGAAATGAATGTTTGCTTGCTTCAACCGCCGCAATGCTTCTCCCAAGCGATCGCAATCTGCAATCAAGCTAATCCTTACATAACCCTCACCCCCACTCCCAAAGGCATTCCCTGGGGTGACGACTACTCCAGTTTGCTGCAAAACATTTAGGGCAAAATCAGTGGAACTAATTCCGGGGGGACAGGGAACCCAGAGATACATTGTCGCCAAAGGCTTCGGTACATTCCACCCTAATTCTGCTAATCCATTAATTAGGAAATCTCGGCGAGTGCGATAACGTTCCTGTACTTCGGTCAAATATCGATCTGGCAATTGTAATGCGGTTTCTGCTGCGGTTTGGACTGCGGTAAATATGCCATAATCGAGGTTAGTTTTTAATGTCCGTAAACCTTGAATAATCCGGCTATTTCCAACTACAAACCCGACGCGCCAACCGGCCATATTGTAAGTTTTAGATAGAGTGTGGAACTCTACGCCGATGTCTTTACCGCCAGGAATTTCTAGCAAACTTGTGGGTTCATAGCCATCAAAGGCCAGTTCCGCATAGCAGAGATCGTGGACTAGCAAGATTTGAAATTTGTGGGCAAAGGCGACTATATCTTTGAAAAATTCGCGGGGGGCGGTTGCGCCTGTGGGGTTGCTGGGATAGTTGAAATAGAGGACTTTGGCTTGTTCGGCTACTGTGTCCGGAATATCGGCTAAGTCGATTACCCAGTCGTTTTCGGGCTTTAATATTATGCTGTGAATTTTGCCGCCAGCGATCGCAGGGCCGCGAAAGTGGGCGGGATAGGCGGGGGATGGTACTAATACTAAGTCGCCGGGGTTGATGTAGGTGATCGCGAGGTGAGTTAAGCCTTCTTTTGAACCTAATAATGGCAAGGCTTCGCTATTAGGATCGAGTTCGACGTTGTAGCGGCGGCGATACCAGTTGGTAATGGTTTTGCGGAAGCTGGCGGTTCCTTCAAAGGGGGGATAGCCGTGATTTGCTGAGTTTTGAACTGCTGCGATCGCAGCTTCTACTACGGGCTGGGGCGTTGCGCCGTCTGGGTTCCCCATTCCTAAGTCGATTAAGTCTAGTCCTTGTTCGCGCGCGCGGGCTTTGAGTTCGTCGAGGCGGGCAAATACGTAGGGCGGTAATGCTTGTAATCTGTCGGCGGGGCTAATCCAGTCTAATGTCATCGGAAATAAGGTTTTTATTTAATAACGAACCGCAGAGGCGCAAAGGCACAGAGGGAGTTGATTTTTAACCGGAGATCGGGCGGATAATCATCATAGCAATCTGCGTGTATCTGCGGTTACATTTTAATCGCGACTTAGGCATTTTGTACCAAAAACTAAGGCATTGCTTCGTTGCGATCGCCATGACAGAGTGATGTTCTGCATAAGTCCTATTGATTTTTTAGGGTTGTTCGTTGGCTAGTGTCGCTGCGAGGTTGTTACGCCCTGTTTCGATCGGGGCGGTAGTCGATACCATCGCGGCCATGAGTTGTTCGGGGGTGACTTTGAAGGGTAGGCGGTGGATGTCGGAGTTAGGTTGACAGGCGATTTCGGCGGCGTTTTGCAATTCGGCGAGGGTGATATCGGTTAACCCTAGATCCGCTAAGGTTTGGGGTAAGCCGATTTCGCTATAAAATTTGATTAGTTGTTGGCGGGCTGAGGCTGCAAGTTGGGAGTTTTGCAGCATTTCTTCTAGCCGCAATTGCACTAAGATCCCATAAGCTACTTTTTCGCCGTGTAGGGTTCCCTTGCGGTGGAGGTGGGTGAGGCCGTTATGGACGGCGTGGGCGGCTACTGTCCGACATTGGGCCCCGCCGATACCGCCGATTACGCCTGCGAGGAGGGTGGTAGCGTCTACGACTTCTTGCCAGATTTCGCTTCCTGGTTGTTGGAGGGCGGGAACTGATTTTTGGAATAAGATATCGCGGAGGACTCTGGCTTGTTGGACGGCGGCGATAATCATGGTTTGTTCGGAGTGGCCGCTGCTAACTGAGGCTTCATACCATTTGGCGATCGCATCTCCAATTCCCGCTACTAATGTCCGTTGGGGGGCGGTTTGAATCAAGCTGTAGTCGAGGATCAGTAAGTCGGGACATTTGGCGAGGCTGACATCGTAGAGGAATGCGCCTCGGTCTGAGTAGATGTTAGATAAAGCTGTCCAGGCGGCGCAGGTGGCGGCGGATGTGGGGATGGTGGCGATCGGGATTTGGCGCTGGTAGGCTAGGAGTTTGGCGGTATCGAGGGCTTTACCGCCGCCGACTCCGATGATGAAATCGGCTTTGTGGGCGATCGCGGCTTCGTGGAGGGTTTTGAGGCTATTTTCGCTACAATCTTGGCCGTAGGTGGCTTGGGCGACCTCTAACGGCTGATTTTCGAGGTAGGGTTGAATGGCTGCGAGGGAGTTTTTGCCGCCGACGATCAGGGGGCGGTTGCCAAGTTGGGCGATCGCATCTATTGATTGCGCGATGCCTTCGGCCGGCGCAGCCATCGCATTTTTGCCCCGGATGACACGGGCGGGGGCAATTGTCAAGGAAAATAGGTCAGTCTTGGTTTTGGTTGGGGTAGAGGTTTGAGTCATTTAGCGATCGCGTCGTGACGGGTTGTGGAGTTATATAGATTTACAGGATAACTCTAACAAAGCTTTAGCAACAGGGTCAGTTTTCGACCGTTTTTATTAAAGATTGTCTTAGGTGTGGGGTGGTTAGGTGTGATTCACTTTCCTCAATTTCTGCTGGAGTTGGTTCTCTTGGTTCTTCTATTCTGAGGAAAACTTGGTAATTTCCAGGGATAATCTCAGAGGGAACTTGTGCTGTAAGTTTGCCATCTGGTGCAATCATAGCTGAGGCTTCAATGGTTGTTATTCTCGCCTCTTTGTTCTTATTTTTATTAGAGATTGAGCTATCATTGTTTGAGTCATCTATTTTTTTGATTGTCAGGATAACGCTGCGGTTTCCTGGGGGAACATCTGATAAAAACTGTACTTGTAGGTTGCCATCAGGTGTAATAATTCCTTTGCCTTCTATCCTGCTGATGGTCACATATCTATCGCCGTCTTTGCCAGTAATTTTTACTAGAGGTTTTTGTCGATTTGGATGAGATTGGCGAGATTTACCTCTTACTACTTTGCTAAAATCATATCCCGCTAGTAGTTCTGAGTAGTCATCTGGCATTTCATAATCATCAATCGGATTAATTGCCTTGTTCATAAATACTCCTTTCCCAGTTAGTTACCATTCTAGCATTAATAATTCGAGTTGCATTGCCTCGCTCTGTGTAAACCACTGCTAGTAGTCTTTGGTGCATAGAATAACCAATTGCTAAAAAGCGTGTTTCGCCTACGGCGTGTATGGGGTCATCAATGGAAAGGAAAAATGGATCGTCGAAAATAGTCTGTGCTTCATCAAAAGCAACTCCGTGTTTTCTAATATTTTTTGTTTCCTTTTCTCGATCCCACTCAAAATCAGTTGTCATTGTCTAGTTAACATTCTCTCGCTCCTCACCGACATCTATTATATTATGAAGGGGAGAAAAGCGACGATCTTTTGCTATTGCTGCAAATATATCAGGACTTACGCACCCAACCTCATAAACCGGGTTTTTTGACGAAAATACTTCGCCTTTATCCACAGATTCTCTCATAAACCAGGTTTCAGGGATTCCATAGTAAGTCCTATATCTTTGACACGATCGTAGCAAAATAGACTAAAATTTCCGTAAGTACAAATTACCTCAATCCTTGAAATCAATGACCGATCACCATGAGATTGTTGACGTACAGGAAACTACTTGCTGCATCGTTGGCGGCGGCCCGGCGGGAGTGGTTCTCGGCTTACTTTTAGCCCGCCAAGGCATCCCAGTCACCCTCTTAGAATTGCATCAGGATTTCGATCGCGAATTTCGGGGCGACACGATTCACCCATCAACAATGGAATTAATGGATCGACTTGGTTTAGCCGATCGCCTGTTAGAATTACCTCATAGCAAAATTCACGAACTCACTTTTAAAACACCCACCGGAAGTCTGAAGGCGGCGGATTTTAGTCGTCTCAAAACTCGCTTTCCTTATATCACTCTTCTCCCCCAAGTCAAATTTTTAGAAACGATCGCGACTGAGGCGAAAAAGTACCCGGATTTCCAGTTAATCATGGGTGCAAATGTGCAGGAACTGATTGCAGAAAAAGGGATGATTCGGGGTGTCCGCTATCGAGGTAAAGGGGGTTGGCATGAAGTGCGATCGCCTCTGACTATTGGCGCAGATGGCCGATTTTCCCGTCTCCGTCAACTGGCAGGTTTTGAACCGATTAAAACTTCCCCACCGATGGATGTTCTCTGGTTTCGTTTACCGCGATCGCCACAAGATCCAAAGGGGAAAGGTTTAGACGGCCGCATCCGTGACGGACACCTGTTAGCGATTATCGATCGCCTCGATTATTGGCAGCTAGGTTATGTGATTCTCAAAGGTAGTTATCAAAAGCTTCGCGCTGATGGTATTGAGACATTGCAACGTGCGATCGTGGATTTAGCGCCAGAATTTCGCGATCGCGTCCACCATCTCAAAGATTGGTCAGAAATGGCTTTTCTCTCGGTGGAATCGAATCGACTTCCCCAGTGGTATCGCGACGGGTTGTTGCTAATTGGTGATGCGGCCCACACGATGTCTCCTGTTGGTGGTGTGGGGATTAATTATGCTGTTCAAGATGCAATCGTGGCGGCTAATATCCTCAGCGAACCATTAAAAAATGGCAGTTTACATCTGTGGGATTTAGCAGAAGTACAACGGCAGAGAGAATGCCCGATTAAAGCGATTCAGGCTTTTCAAAATCAAATTCAGCAACAAATTATTGCCCGTGCTCTGGATGGCGACAAACCGTTTACATTACCGGGTTTTTTGCGGTTGCCAATTTTGCGGGATATTCCAGGCCGGTTAATTGGTTTTGGAATTTGGCCTGTGAAGTTAAAATGTTAGGTTGTTTTGCATAAGTCCTTACTAAATCAATATCCGGTTTTAAATAACTCCTTTATTCTCTTCTTCTTTCCTCTGTACTTCTGATTCTCTATGGTTCCTTAAAAAAGGGTGATAAAACCGGATTGAGTCTCAATTTAATCAAGCAATTTCCGCCTTTTGGAAAACATCAATTTCCTCCAATTCATCCAGATGGCTTACAATCCGATGCTGCAATTGGCTAAAATAAACAATTTCGTACTCATCTCCCAATTCCTTTTGAAGTTGCTGCCACAAACTAATCCCTTCTCTTTCAAAAGCTATCTCTTCCTGTTCGCTTGCAAAACCCGCCGAAGCTGGATCGTCCCAATCAATAATTCCATCATAAATCTTTTGCCAATTGAGTAATCTTTCAATGGTTTCCTCACTCAGCGGTAACTCCCAGGGTTCAATGTCACCGCCATCATCTCTATCCCACAGGGGATAACAATCAAAATCAGCCATCAGCTTAATTCTTTGCACCATATCATTGCCAATCTCTAAAAAACAATCCTACCATCCGACAATTTAGCAATCCGCAGAATGTTATCTGGGTTATGCTTAACTCCAGTCTCCCGCAGTTGGCGAATTAATTCCTCTCTTTCAACCTCACTCGTCAATGCAATTCCCTCTAAATGTGCGATAATTCGATATTATCACCAACTCCCGAATATGACAGAACCACAAACCGTAACCTACCGCACAGAACGCGACTCAATGGGAGATAAACAAATCCCATCTACCGTATATTATGGTATCCAAACTCTCCGCGCCGTCGAAAATTTTCCTATTAGTGGCATCAAACCATTACCAACTTATATTGATGCCTGTATTCTGATTAAGAAAGCCACCGCGATCGCGAATGGCGAATTAGGCTGCATTCCCCAAGATATTAGTCAAGCAATTGTGCAAGCGATCGATGAAATCCTAGCAGGTAAGTTGCGCGATCAATTCGTAGTTGATGTTTATCAAGCTGGCGCTGGAACTTCTCACCACATGAATGTTAACGAAGTCCTAGCAAATCGCGCTTTAGAAATTTTAGGAGATGAAAAAGGCAACTATAAACGAGTTAGTCCTAACGATCATGTTAATTACGGTCAATCGACTAATGATGTGATTCCGACTGCGATTCGCATTGGTGGACTTTTAGCTTTAGAAAGGACGCTTTTCCCGGCTTTATCTAATGCAATTTCCGCCCTTGACAACAAAGCCGAAGAATTTAAAGATATTGTCAAATCTGGTCGCACTCACCTTCAAGATGCCGTCCCTATACGATTAGGTGAAACCTTCCGCGCTTGGGCACAAATTCTGACAGAACATTACAACAGAATTGAACTTGCCTCCGGCGACTTGACATTATTAGGATTAGGTGGTAGCGCTGCCGGTACAGGCTTAAATACCCATCCGCAATATTGCGATCGCGCCGCGAAAATTCTCTCCGAATTAATCGATCGACCCCTTAAACCCGCACCACATTTAATGGCCGCCATGCAGAGTATGGCCCCCTTTGTCAATGTATCTGGCGCTATCCGCAATTTAGCCCAAGATTGTGTTAAAATTTCTCATGATTTACGATTGATGGATTCAGGGCCAAAAACTGGTTTTAAAGAAATTCAATTGCCCCCCGTACAGCCGGGATCGTCAATTATGCCCGGTAAATACAATCCCGTGATGGCAGAAATGACATCAATGGTATGCTTTCAAGTAATGGGTTATGATAGCGCGATCGCCCTCGCCGCCCAAGCTGGACAATTAGAATTGAATGTAATGATGCCGCTCATTGCTTATAATTTGATTCAAAGTATCGAAATTTTAGGCAATACCATCAACGCACTCAGTAAAAAGTGTCTGGAGGGAATAGAAGCCAAAAGCGATCGCTGTCTCGCTTATGCTGAAGGTAGTCTCGCCCTTGTCACCGCGCTTAACCCAGATATTGGCTATCTCAACGCCGCCGCCGTCGCCAAAGAATCTTTAGAAACTGGTAAATCTTTGCGGCAAATAGTCCTAGAGCGTGGTTTAATGAGTGCTGAAGACTTGGCAAAAGTTCTCGATTTAGATAAAATGAGTGCTATGCCAGAAATAAATTGCTAATGGCTAATTGTTAATGGCTAATAGCTAATTGCAATTAAGAACATAAGTTTGGGAGCATTTGAGGTATTGCGCCACTCTCAAGAATAGACAAAGCCCCTTATGAGGGCGGGTTCGCTAAAAGTTTTAAAGGTACTAAGAGGCTAAATAAACCCGCCCCCACCCCGAAAGGAAGTCTCTTATTGACAATGGTGCAAAATATAGCGGTTATTCAAGCAAGTGAGATTACCAATTAGGCATTAGCAATTATCCCCAATAAAACCACTAAAAAATTATGAGAAGTTCCTTTGCTACCCAGGCCCAAACCAACGCGACACAAGTTACCTTTTATTTTGATAACGGTCAATCAGAAGCATTTAATATCCCTGTTCCCGCCGCTACCTTCAGTCAACAATTACCCCAATTGTTAGCGCAACCTGTGTTAACATTCCATTTAATCGATCAAACAGTGATCGTCTACACAGCCAAGGTGATAAAAGTAGAAGTAAAACCGCCCATACCTCAAATTCAAGGAGAGGGAACTTTCCCTAACTCTCAGCGAATCACCACCATGCAGCGGGCGGCAACCGGTAGATTTCCAACTGAATAAAATTCTCGCCAACTTCAAGAATTTTCTAAAAATTCTTAATTGCTAAAATATTTCTTTTGATTGCATTTCCTTTCTTCTTTCTTCCTTACTTAACTTATGGCTAAAGTTAGTTTGATTCGCGCCAAATCTTACGATTTCCATGCCTTGCAGGAATCGCTAGAAAATCTGCTAGAACCGCTAGGCGGGATGAGTGCCTTTGTGAAAAAAGGCGATCGCGTCCTTCTCAAACCTAACCTTTTAACTGGTTCTCGCCCGACTAAAGAATGCGTCACCCGCCCAGAATTAGTTTACTGCATTGCTAAAATGGTAATCGCAGCAGGTGGTAAACCATTTTTAGGAGATAGTCCCGCTTTTGGGAGTGCAATTGGTGTCGCCAAAGCTAACGGTTATTTGCCCTTTTTAGAAGAACTAAATTTGCCAATAGTTGAGTTTCAAGGCAAGCGTTATCAGACAGTCAGCGAGGAATTTAATCATTTGCGATTGTGCAAAGAAGCAATGGAAGCAGATGTAGTCATTAACATCCCCAAGCTGAAATCTCACGCACAATTAACCGTGACAATGGGAGTTAAAAACCTGTTCGGTTGTGTCCCCGGAAAAATGAAAGCATGGTGGCACATGGAAGCAGGTAAAGATAGCGCTCGTTTTGGCACAATGCTAGCAGAAACCGCACGGGCAATTAACCCAAATTTGACAATTATTGATGGCATCATTGGTCACGAAGGCAATGGCCCAAGCGGCGGTGAACCTCGCTATTTAGGGATTTTAGGTGCGTCGTCCGATGTATTTGCTCTAGATCGCTCTATAATAGAAATTGTCAATGTAGAACCCGCAAGCGTTCCCACAGTAGCGGCATCTATAAGATTGGGTTTTTGCTCGAATTTAGAAGCAATTGATTTTCCCCTGTTGCAACCGGAAGAATTAAAGATTTTGGATTGGAAACTACCCGAAACTATGATGCCGATAGATTTCGGAATGCCTCGCGTGGTTAAGTCCACTTTCAAGCATTTTTATATCAAGTTTATCAAAGAACGAATCAACGCTTACAGTGGCAGATAGTCAGGATAACAAGTAGGGACACGGTATTGCCAATTATATCAACTTAAGGTCACAACTATTAGTCCGTCAGGGGTTAAAACCCCTGCCTCAAAACTAAAGTCCTCTCAAGAGGACTAAGCAGTTCTAAAGTCCTCTTCAGAGGACTTTAGCTATTAGCCAGGGACTTAAGTCCCTGGCGGCTTTCGGCTTTAAGTTGACACCAATAAGTATTGCCGTGTCCCTTCATAAACCTGAAATATGCTGTATTAAAATTCCTAGCCGTAACGCATTTCCTCCAAAGGGGGATCTGTGTCTTGAGGATCGAATCGCTTTAAGTTCAAAGACTGCAAAGTAAACAGCCAAATATAAAGCGGATTTAGTAAAAGATATCGCTTCCAAAGACGCTTCGGTTCCATTGCCAAGCGAAATACCCATTCTAAACCTAAACTAGCTAAAAACTCAGGAGCTTTAGCCAAATTACCAGCATGAAAATCGTAAGCTGCACCTACAGCCATTAATGGCATTGACAAATCATTGCGATATTCATAAGCCCAAACTTCTTGCCGAGGACAACCCAAACCAACGAAAGTAATTGCGGCCCCACTTTTGCGAATTTGTTCTACAATTTCTCGTTTTTCTTCCGCAGAAACTTGCTTAAATCGAGAAGGTTGAGAACCCGCAATTACTAACTTAGGAAAACGCTTGCAAAGATTGTGGGATAAAGCTTCAAGTACGGAAGGTTTAGAACCGTACAAGTAAATAGGCAATCCCTCTTCTGCTGCACGTTCGCACACTAATAACATCGTAGTTGGCCCGCAAACGCGATCGGGGAGCCCTGCATGATAGAGCAAATTTAATGCCCATCTTACAGGTTGTCCGTCTGGCAATACTAAGTCAAAATGATTGAGTCGGTAGCGATGAATTCTGTCAAGAACTCCCGTCATTACGCCATGAACTGCGAGAGCGGAAATAGACATTGGTTGGTGTTGGTGAGCGGCCGTAATAATGGTGCTAACAGCCGCTTCATAATCTAGAGAATTTACCAAAACACCAATGACATTTTTCTTCCCTTGATCTATCATTATGCTACCTCTTTTAACCAACGATCGCGGTTAAATTCGTAAATCTCTTCAAGGATTTGTTTGACATTATATTTCATCTGCCATTCGGGATAATGACTGGCAAATCGCCCATTATCGCTAATCCACCAAATATGATCGCCAACTCGATTAGTTTCCCCATAATTCCAATTCATTTTGCGACCAGTAATCTCTTCGCACATCTGAATGCCTTCTAGCATTGAACAATTGCTATGGCGACCTCCGCCAGCATTGTAAACCTCTGCTACTCTGGGAGCTTTAAAAAATTCATAGAATGCAGCAATTAAGTCCGCGCTGTGAATATTGTCACGCACTTGCTTGCCTTTGTAACCAAAAACTGTGTAAGGAGTACCCATTGCGGCACACTTCATTAAATAAGCTAAAAACCCATGCAATTGAGTACCAGAGTGATTGGGCCCAGTCAGACATCCCCCCCGAAAACAGGCAGTTTTCATATTAAAATAGCGGCCGTATTCCTGAACTAAAACATCAGCCGCTACCTTAGAAGCACCAAATAAACTATGCAAGGTGTGGTCAATCGACATATCTTCTCGGATGCCGCCTACATAGGTATGACTAGGATCGATTTCCCAACGATGCTCTAATTCTATCAAGGGCAAACGGTTAGGGGTATCGCCGTAAACTTTGTTAGTTGAAGTGAAAATAAATGGAGATTCAATTGCATATTGTCGGGTTGCTTCCAGCAGGTTTAGCGTGCCGTTGGCATTGACAGTAAAATCTGTCAGAGGTTCCCGCGCGGCCCAATCGTGAGAGGGTTGAGCTGCGGTATGAATTACTAACTTAATATCAGAACCATACTGCTTAAAAACCTTAGCAATGGCTTCATAATCGCGAATATCTGCTTCGACATGGTGATATTTGCCTTTTAAGGATTGCTCTAACCGTTGCCGATTCCAAGTAGTGGAGGCTTCGTCTCCAAAAAATACGCGGCGCATATCATTATCAATTCCCACCACATCAAATCCCTGGCTGGCAAAAAAATTAGATGCCTCGGAACCAATTAAACCAGCCGATCCAGTAATGATTACAACGCTCATTCGATTTTAGATGTTAGATTTTGGATTGTGAATTTTGTAGAGATTATTTGTTATTTATTACAGGGACTTTTTGACCTATAACTCCTAACTAATAACCAATGCACCCAGTCAAAGTTTATATTTTTGTTGGGCAACGATGTCTTCGCACAACTGAGCGAAGAACTGACCGTTGACATCCCAATCATATACCTCTGCCACCCGTTTTTGACCTGCTTGACCCATGCGCGATCGCAACTCTGGATCGTCGGCCAAACGCGCGATCGCCTCAGCTAAGTCATTGACTGCCTGTTTGGGATGATAACCAGGCACTTTTATGCCCGTTTCAGCGGTCACTTGGGTAGCCGGGCCTCCCAGATCGAAACAGACGATCGGACGACCCGCAGCCATCCCTTCTAGGCACGTCCACCCACCTGAATCGTGCAAGCTAGGATGAATCAATACATGAGATTCCTCTAGCTTACCCAAACTTTCCTGACGTGGCAGCCTTCCCCACAACTTAACTTGAGAAGCAATGCCCAATTCTGCAATTAGAGACTCAAGGCGATCGCGTTCTGGGCCATCTCCCAGCAGCCAATATTCAGTATTGGGCAAGTTGGCAATACCAAATGCCCGCACCGCTAGGTGATAGCCTTTCCAGTGCAGCAGCCGCCCCATACTGATAAATCTGATCGGGGAAGCCTCCGGCAGCTTGTACTCTCTTAGCCTCGCCATCTCTGTCTTTGACAGATAGGCTTCGGAAAGCACCTGTACCTTTTTCGCACCCATAGCCCGCACCCGCTTCGCCGTATCCTCTGTTGTCGCCAAGGCTAAGACGCTACGTCGGGCAGTTATCCTCGCAAACGGATCGCTTGCGCCTAGCTTCTGCGCCCATTCTCGCGCTGTTTCGTAAAGTTTTCCCTTAAAGCTAAAATCTTTCCAAAAAGGTCTGGGAGCTGCTTCACCGCCGCCTACGGGGCCCCAAATAAAAGGAATTGGCAGCAGCGAGATGAAACTAGGCGACCAAAATTTAACGTAGGTAACGTGGCGGGCGATATCAAAACCTATTTTACGGTGGAGCGATCGCGCCACAAAATAAGCCAAAATTTGCCACAGATAGTAGTGCAGTTGCACTCCCCCCTGTCTGCCTTTAAAGTTTTCTTTCCAACCTAGAGGCTCAATATAGATAAAGTGTAGGTTCGCGATCGGGCGTTCAGCAAGTTCAGCTTCAATAGCTTCACGGTAAAAGGTGCGAGTTAGTACCCAGACTTCTTGGTGTTTTGCTGCTTCTACCACCGTATTCCAGCCCACTCCTTCTTCGGAACCCTGTCCGGGTTCGCAGGCAAAGGCAGATAAAAGAATTTTCATCTGTAGATTGTTAGTTGTTGGTGGTTACTCGTTCGTCGTTAGTGGCTAGTGGCTAGTGGTTCATTTTTCTCATCGCTAGGATTAAAATAGTTTTCCCCCTGGGATTTGGTATTATTGAGGTCGTTGTTATTCTCAAGCCCACCTTCCATAGTATCAAGTGTCACAGTAACAAATTTTAACCTTTTGGGATTTGAGGCTGGCGAGCACAAAATAACACCAACTACCGACAACGAACAACTAACTGTCCCCCATTAAAAATGATGTAACTTCGGCATAAGCTTCAGCAGCACTGGTAGGAGTTGTGCGAGCAATTAACTGACGAGAACACTCTCCCATTGACTGTATTAAATCGGGATTATCCAGAAAACGACGCATCCCCTCCGCTAACCTTTGAGGATCGTGGGGATCGAAAATGTAACCATTTTCTCCTTCTACAATCAGCTCACAGGCAGCCGCTGCATTAGAACAAAGTATCGGTTTACCAAACACCATCGCCTCTGGCACCACCATCCCCCAGACATCCTCAAAAGTAGGAAATACAAAAATATCAGCTTGCTGAAAGTAAGCTCCCAAACTTCCATACTCAACCCATCCCACCCAAGTTATTTGCTCTTGAAGTTCGCGCTCTTTAATAAACGCTTCAAGCTCCTCTCGTTGATCTCCCTTACCAACAATTAGCAGCGTATAATTAGAGTAACCATGACTTTTTAGAACTGCACAAGCTTCTAACAAAGTCTTAATTCCCTTCCTAGCTGTAATCCGCCCTACATAGAGAAAGATTGGGCGCTGCAACTGCAAATTAGGCACAGTTGTTTTTTCCAATCTTTTCATCAGAGCTTCCGTATCAGGAACTAGATAAGTTCTAGTAAAAACTTCGTCTGGTTGAGCATTTAGCACTTCCACCAGATATTTTGTTCCCGCTTGGCTGTTAGAAACAAAGGCATCAGCAAACCGAGCTAAAATGCGTCGAGCAAAAGTCCGAAAACCCGAATCTCGAAAGTCAGAGTTGGGGGAACTGCCATCGTAAATAATTGCAATTCGCCAACCACAAAGCGGTTTGAGGACTACTGTCAAGACAGTCCACAGCGAAAAAGCTTGAGGAAAAACCACATGAGGTCGAAATTGCAGCAAGTAACCAATAATACTCGGAGATACCATCAGAAAGCCGCGATCGTAACCCATCTCTATCTTAGTCGTTTCAACAAATTTAGTCTCCCCTACTATTTCAATTGCCGAAGCTCCTGGTAGCGTTTCATCAAATCCCGGCCAAACGCGACCGGTATAAAACTTAGTCTGCTTAAAAATTTTAGTAAATTCTCTCAAGACTGGTTGCCAGTATGCTCCCAGTTCGACATCAGGGACAAGCCAAGCAATGCGAATTTGATCCCGATTCTGCATCCTCTTCACCTTAGTTTTTGTTGTTAGTTAATCCTAGTTTAGCCAAGACTGAAAGCCACACTAATCTTCGATAAGGTAACAGCCAATAAATTGGCCAGAACAAACCTCCGTGGCGCTGAGTAAATACTTTCCACTCACTAGCAGGTTGCAGAGTCGCATCTTTAAAGGCTAAACCTTTAGGTGTACTCATTTTTTGCAAGCCTTCCGTCAGATTTGATGCCGCAGTTTGTGTCACTTGCGGATTTAGAGAGCAAGTTGCTAGATGACCCTTTGCAATCCAAACTGTACATCCTTTTTGCTTCGCTCGCAAGCCATAGTCCCAGTCAGCTATGTAGTGGACAAAGGCAGGATCGAGATTGCCGACAATTTGAGCAACGTTGCGAGGAATTAGGACGCAATTACCATGTATGGTTCCACAACTTTGAACTTCTTGAGCCGGTTCTAGAACGCGATATCGAAAAGGGAGTAAGAAGTTATCTCGCACAACGCCGCCGTAAGTAGTTTTACCTGTTTGGGGATCGCAGGTTGAACCCGATACAATTGCTTTGGTTTCTCCTCGTTCTAATAGTTCCTTGCTCGTTGCTAACAAGGTACTGACGGCTTCTGGATATAAGATGGTATCGTCATTGAGCCAGAGGTAGTAATCGGGATCGTCTTTCATGGCTTCAGTAAAAGCAAAGCGCATTCCACCGTTCCAAAATAAGTTGCCATCACCATGAAAAATCTTGACTTGAGGATAAGTTTCACTGACAACCTCCGCCGTACCATCAGTGCTAGCATCATCTACTAAATAGGTGGTGAGGCTAACATCGGCGGGTAGATTTTGGTTGAACAAGGCCTCTAAGCAAGCCAAGGTTTTTTGTTTGCGGTTGAAGCAAGTTAGAAGGACTGAAATTCTAGTAGTGTTCATGTTTTCTAAATTAGCTGATTCTTCCATAATATCGTCAAAGTTTTTTGAGCTTTCCTTCTCTAAGAACTGTTACCTTTTGTGATTGACGCGGGAGTAAGGTGCGTTTGATCTTCCTCAATGTTATCTTGAGGCTATCTATAAGAAAAGCCTTTGTAATTAAAATTTTTCTGAGCCAGGGGGAAGTATTTAAAGCTTTTAAGCAACGTTGTTGATATCGATCGTATAAGGGACTATAATAATCTTCGTGATTATGTTCTTTATCTTGTTGCAGAACGATATTGTTGGCTGTTTCCAAATTTCTTAAGGTCTGCGGCAGGTCAAAACTGTAGCCACTTACTAAGTCATACCATTTTACTCCTTTTTGTGTTAATCGATAGCCTTGATCCATTTCCACGAACAAAGTCCAATCTGACTTGCCATCGAAAATCATTTTGTAGCTATCCAAAAGATTATGATTGTAGACTTGCAGTACGTAAGATGTTCGGATAAAATAGTTTCCTCCGTTAGCGTAAAACCATTCTCTGCTATCTGTGTGGGAAAATAATATCATTTTTAAGCGAGCCGCATAAAGCATTGTAACGGCGGGGTCTTGCTCATAAATTTTCTCACATTCATCTAAATCTACAATCAGGTTATCTGGACTTACGTCAGCTTTAATTTGACCTCCAATTGTGGGGAATTCTAGGGGATATCTACTAGCAGGAGATGTCAAATCGAGATAGTGTTCCTGAAACTGCCAGATATATTTAGGCGGAGAATCAAAGTAATTATCTATTAATAAACCAAAGTAGTCTATTCTAGCACCTTGGTCAATTCCCCAATTTCTTCTAACTATGTAATGAACTTGTTTGTTGAACTCCCAGCATTTTTCTTGTAAGAAAAAGGCCACTTTTTCTTGTTCTTTTTTATGATTAGAAGAGCAGTCTAAGATATAAATTTTATCTTGCTCTGGATCGAAGTTCCTGATTTTGTCAAAATTGTCTAAAAACAGGGAAATTCGTTCGTAATTAAAAACTACTAAGTGAAAACGATCCATCTATTTTCCTCCCGTACATCACTCAATAAAATTATAACAGAGATAAGTAAACTTGTTTGGTTTGTTCCGCACAATTCTCCCAAGAGAAAAGCTTGATTCTTTCTGTGCCGAGTTGGATTAATTTTTCAGTTGTCTCCGTTGCAAACAAAACTTTTTCCATAGCTTCAGCAATATTATCAGGTTGATGCGGGTCAAATAATTCGGCTGCTTCTCCGACTACTTCAGGCATAGAACTTGTATTACTGCAAGCAACCGGACATTTAAGTGCCATTGCCTCTAACAGCGGCATCCCAAACCCTTCGTAAAGCGAAGGATAAACAAAAAGTGCAGCATTTTGATATAAACTTGCCAGAAATTTGTCATCTCCTGAAACATGAATCACTTTACCTTTTGGAAGTCCAAGTTCGCTAATATTATTGATTTCTTCACTAGAAAATACACGACTTCCAAAGCATATGAGCTGAAAATTATTTCGTAATTGACTGGAACTAGCATAGGCTTGCAATAGAGTTTTAAAGTTTTTGTAAGTTCCTCTTTCTCCTACGTATAAAATATAGGGATGAGGGATTTTGGGAGCAACAGTATCGCTAGCATAGGTATTTAAGGAGTAGCCGTGATAGACTACAGATATCTTGCTCGGTTCTACATTTAAGATTTCTATTAAATCTTTTTTGGTGTTTTCCGAAACACAAATAATTCTATCGGCTTGCTGCACAGCTTCTTTTTTTACCAAAGCTGTTGGATCTTCTTGGGTATTAAAGATTTTTTTGCTATTGAAAAACTGACTGAACTTTTCGTGGATCATGTCGTGAACCGTAACTACCACTTTCACTCGCGGATCTGTTACGAGATTTTCAGAACTGTAATAAGTTTTGTGTAAAATATCGTAAGGATATTTTTTCAGCCAAATTACGGACAACTCGTGATTGAATTTTTCAACTAATTCATAGATTTTTTTTCTCCGAGTATCAGGAATAGGAAATCCAACAATTAAGTTCGATTTATTGTTGGATTTATAATTTTTCAAATACTCGTTGACATAAGCAATCGCTAAAATCCTCACCTCTATATTCTCAGATTGAGCGAGCTGAGTTGCTAGCTCATATATATATCTGGAAATACCACCATATTTCTGCCAGCTAAAAACTTGATGGTCGTAGACAACTCTCAGCATATTAGACCTTAACCTTCAATAATTTGTTGACTTGATTTTAGATTAGCTTCACAAAAGAGAGATTATATTCCCACTCAAATCTGAGATCGAATTAGATGGTAATAATTCTTTAAAAATAGATAGATATCGACTTGCTTGTAATTCTTCGCTAAATTCTCGCTCAGCTTTTTGACGGCCGTTAGCGCCAAGTTTTTGATGTCTTTCTGGGTTTTCTAATACCCACGTAATACCTTGGGCTAAATCTTCGCTTTTGTAAGGTTGGGCTAAGTAACCATTTTGTTGATGATCGACGATATCTTTTAAGCCTGTGGCATTAAAGGCAACGACGGGAGTGCCGCAGGCGAGTGATTCTGAGGCGGTTTGACCAAATGCTTCATACACTGAAGGCACTACCATCACATCAGCCGCTGAATAGGCAAGGGCTAAGGTACTATCGTCGTACAATTTGCCTAGATAGCGTACCTTAAAACCGAGCTCGGACTGTTCGGTAGGTTTTGATGCACCGAAAACTATGAGTTCCAATTCTTCTGGGTTGTGAGATTGACTTAACTCTTTAATTGCTGACTGAAGTAAGGAAAATCCCTTCCAGCGATCGCCTGTTCCCTGCATAGCTCCAAATAATATTAGTTGTTTGTCTTGAGGTAAATTTAAGATGGTTCGTGCCTGTAGGCGGTTAATAGGCTTGAAAGTTTGAGTGTCAAGCCCATTGGGGATAACTTCTATTCTATACCCTTTGAAAAGGGAGCTTTCACTGGCGCATTTTGCTAACCACTGGCTGGGACTAACTAGACAAAGGCTTAAATTTTTCCAAGCTTTCGCTTTTCGTTGCCATACCCAGCGGGATAGATCGAAGTCTTTGCTGCTATGCAGTTGCGGGCAACTACCGCAAGATTGAGTATAGCGATCGCAATCTTCCGTATAGTGACACCCGCCTGTAAAACTCCACATATCATGGAGCGTCCAAACTATGGGCTTATTAAACTTAGGCAGACTTTCTATTTGCAGAAATCCATTACAAGTCCAGTGTAAATTAATAATATCCGGTGCTATTTCACCCACTTTCGCAGGTAGAGAATCGGGCAGCCACTGGGTAGAAAATATTGCCGAATTGCGGTGTGAATACAGCCGCAAAGGTAAGTTATAGAGTGTCGAACTGATTTCTTCAAATTTATGAGCTAGCTTCCCTTTAATCGCAATGACATTGGGATCGTCGCTGCTTTTATTTTGTACAAGGATTTGGGAACTTAGCCCTAGATGTTCTAAACCTTGATGCAGCCGATAAGTTGCACGGGCTGCACCCCCTTCTCTATCAGAATAACTGAGAAGTAATACTTTCATAAACGCTTGCCATTAACTGCAATTGCCTTGATTTTTAAGAGTTGATTCAGTTTGTATTGCACTTTTCTAATCATCGGTGGATCGTAATCGTATAAAGTATTTTGGGTGAAATTATCTGCTTGGGTATCCCGAATCAAAAAGGGAGGATGCTTCAGAGGAAATTCTAGAGGTTCTGTAGGCATATTATTATAAGGACTGTCAACATCTGGTGTATGAGTACCACCCGCCCCATGACCAATGTTAGACACTAAATTGGTTTGAGAAATAATGTTCAATCCATTTTGAATGAAACTAGCAAATGCCCATTGAAAATCCCAGGTATTTAGTTTTCCTTCGTAACAGAGTTGGAAAGCATTTGTCCACACTCTCACCGCGCGGGGATCTTTGAGAATATCTGTTAAAAAATTGCCATCGCGAATTTCTGGCCACAACTTCATATCTAAATCGTAGTGTTTCCAAGCTCGTCTCCAACTCGCCCAACTCCAGCAGTGAGTATAGCAAGAAAAGTAATAGCTATAGTCTGTTCGCTGTCGCCCAAATTGAACATTTTGACCAGAAATGGACATCACTCTTTGATCGTATCGATAGCGTTCCAGCAATTCTTCAGCAAAGCGGAAAAATGTAGGATCGGGCAGACAATCATCTTCGATAATAATTGCCTCTTCAACTGTATCAAATATCCAATCTATGCCGCTAGCAACACGCTGCCGACAACCTAAATTAGTATCTGCATAATTTTTCAATACTTCACAGTCCCAATCTACTCGATCGATAATAGCCCTAACCGCAGCGCATTCTTTATCTTCTCCTGGTCTATCTGCACGGGGGCCATCAGCCACAACTAACAATTTAGGAGGTTTGATCTGACGAATTACTTCAAATACTTTGGCCGTTGTATCTGGACGTTTGAAGATAATAAAAGCAACTGGTGTTTGAATTTGGTAATTGGACATTACTTGGACTCTACTTATAGTTTAGTATCGGCAAGACTGACTCAGACCAATTTTAGGCTTTGTAGTTGGCGCTTTCTGTGTCCGCAGAATGGATTGTTCTCGGAATCTACCGCACTTGTTTCGGTCATCAGTAGCAGACAGAAGGCAAAAGCAAAAATACTCAGGAAGCCTGCTTTTGAGTCATATTTATTTTACCTTTTAAGTATCTACTCCTACTGATTGGCATCACTTGCTCTCGGTTGAGAGTAAAGATTATTCTAATTATAGTCTGCAAATTGGCTTAGACGTGCTAGCGTAGATTAAATTTACAATATCTTTATGTTGCATTTTGTGAAGTTCATAAAACTCATTCAGGACTTGCACAAAAGTATCCGTAACACAACCATCTTGGCGGTGACTTGACCGCCCAAATGAGAGCGATGCAAAATTACACCTTGATATCTAGCTGATTATTCTTCATTTCGTAACTTCCTAACTTCCTAACTTCCTAACTTTTAATGTATTGACAAAAATCCGTTTATCTCCTCGCAGATAATTGACCTATTTTCTTGATAATATCTACTAGAAAAATTGCCTTCGTTTGCATCCAAAACATCTTTCTAGTTTTCGGGTAAAGTGCGTGGGCTAAATAAGAAGCTGACATCTGTGCAATCAGAGTAGCAATCCCTGCTCCCAAACCACCATAGCGGGGAATTAAAATAAAGTTTAATATAATATTAACAACTGCGCCCACAGCGGTTGTCGCGGCTGAAAGATTTAAGAATCCTTCTGTAATTAGCCATGTACTTCTGGCGATTCCTAAGCAGACAAACAGCCCAGCCCAAATCAGAACCGCTAAAGAGGGGGCAGCACCAAGATAGTTTTTTCCATATAAAAGAATCACTATCGGCTGTGCAAGCAGCATTACAGGAATTGCAACTGCATAAGATATTAAAGACATTAAATATAAAAGTTTTTGCAGGCGCTCTGTATAAAGAGTTTCACTAATGTCTTTAGCTTTAACAACCGATGGGAAAACAGAGCCAACTATAGCCATAGGCACAAAATACCAGAGTCCAGAAACTTTGACGGCTGCTGCATACAGTCCTAATTCTTCCGCGCTACTAAGTTGTTTCATCATGATCTGATCGATCTGCATATAAATAAAGATCATGAAGTCGGATAAAATCATCGGCCAGCTTTGCTTGAGCAATTCCAGAGCAAGCTTGCGGTTAAATTGCCATCTTAATATCTGATTCCCATTTGCTTCATAAACAATCACAAAGCCCACAGCCCTTAAAGCATATTCAGCACTAAATATCCAAGAAAATGCGAGCAATGAAGCTCGGAGATTAATGAGGATAACTTTAACAACACTCATAATCAAATAAGCCGCATTCGTAGACAAAACGGTATATTTTGATTGCACTTGCGATTGGAACCAAAAGTCGATGGTTTCAAAAGGCTGAAACAGAGTTACTAATGCTGTTATTCCTACTAACAATTGAGTATAGGGTTCGGTAGGATTTAGAAAAATTACTGTGACGATGGTTAATGACAAAGCTATCAAGCCACCAATGTTTTTGAGGACAAAAACTGTACCTAGAATTTCTTCCTTATTAGACGAATTCCGAGATAGATCGCGAATCACGATCGAACCCAACCCAAGGCTGGCAATGGGAGCAAACAGCCCTGCTGTCGCCATCGCATAATTGAGCAAACCAAATCTCTCCGGTTGTAGGTAACGAGCAACCCACAACCCTACTAGCAAACCCAGACCTAGCTGCAATATCTTGTCAGCAAACAGCCAAGTTGTGTTGGCAATCACCTTACGTAGTCCTGGGCTGAGCTGATCTATAAACGCAAAGAGCTTGTCTAATATCATAAGTTTTCAATTCGTTACAAAGCAGGTGATTTTTCAAAAAATTCTCTTTTCGTTTAAGTCTTTACTGAAATATCTCGACTCAGGCGGACTGACATGACAATGTACCAAAACCAAATGCTGGTTGTCCCAAAAAGACCTGTTTCCGTAAGGTTTGTCATTAGTGTATAGGTCAAGATGAAAAGAGGCAAGCCTGCTTCGGGAAGTTGCGTGCGAGTTAAATATACGACTCCTTTGATAAGATTGTTTAAAAATGAAAACATAAATAATATCAATCCTCCCCAACCTAAATCACAGGCTAAATCTAAAAAGCCATTGTGAGAATGAGGGGGGACAAATTGGCTTTTAACGATGATAATACTGTGGGCTGGATTTTCCAAACCCCGCCAAGGTTGCCAAAAACCAGCAACTCCAAACCCCAGAAGGGGACGCTCGTTAATTTTATCTACGATTTGCGGCCAAAATTCCGTTCGCCCCGTCAATGTCATATCTTTTTTAAGACCATCAACAACGATCGCCTCCAGATTATTAATCACCACAATTGCCAGACAAATGCTGATGATTAGGAAAAGTATGACTGAAATCACAGCCCACTGCACCGGCAATTTTTTGATGACACTGAGATAAAACCAAAGGCCTAATAAGATAATAACCAAGATTCTGCTTGCTCCGCTACACCCTTTTTGGACTGCCAAGGAAGCCAACAAACCAAAAACAATCGCCAAACGCCGATTTTTCGGTGAATAAAAGGCAAATAAAAACCATAAAACCGCTGTTTGAGCCATAAAAAATGAAAACTGGTTCTTGTGACCCAGTATTCCATTCCAGCATCCAGCCTCATCCGCATTGGTTTTCAACAGGCTCCACAACAGAACACATAAGTTGACCACACGCCACCAAGGATATAGCTCTTGCCAACTATATTGCTTTCCTATGTAAATAGCGATAACTGTTACTTCTAAAATCACTAAACTATTTTTGAAGCTGACATCACTCGTATCTGACCACAAAAGTGAAAATAAGATCATAAATAAAAGTATTGCTAACGACGGATCGCTACTCATCGTCATTAAGAACGCTTTTAAATAATCTTTCAGAGTAGAGCGCAGTCGAGGAAATAATACGAATAGAAAAGCAGCATAGATTCCGATCTGTCCGATGATGGTGGGAGGTGTAGTCCGATCCGTTGCCATCACGAGCGGGTGCAACTTAGTAAAAGGCATCACTCCTGCACCTGACGCTCCTGAAATCGCAAATAAAAATATGCCAGCAATGATTTTTTCCAGATTTAACCCGATTTTTTTGTTCTTGGCTACTGCTTGATAAATTAATATCAGTACAATGAGAGCGATCGCTATAATAATTAATAAAAATAGAGGATCGCGGAGAATTTCTTTCATTTGTAGTACCGACCTTAAATATTTCTTTTTATTTACTGTCTAGCAAAAATAAACTAGGAGCAGGTCTGTCTTTAAATATAGTCAAGCTTTCTCAAAACTGCCAGATCTAGCGAGCAGATGACTTAAGTATATTTCCTTCTGACTAAGGCCCGGTACCTTTTGCCTTCTAGTGAGAACCCACAGTTTGGCAGTTTTTCGCCCACTAGGTTAGATTAAAATCATGAAGCAAATTACGTTGTATATTGCGAACGCAAGTTTGCCCAGACAAATCGTCCCCCTCTTGACCGGTCTGAGCCTGTTAGCGATCGCAGGTGTCGCTTCCCCACAGCCAACGGTCGCCCAAGAGCAAATTGCACAGAATGCCGCTCCCCCTCCTTCGGGAGCCAACTCCTCGAACGCAACGGGAACTTACACTTTAGGAGGCGGAGACAACATTCGCGTCGATATTTTCGACTTGCCCCAACTCAGCGGCAACTACCAAATTCCGGCAGGTGGCGTGATCCAGTTACCCCTAATTGGCAGTATTTCCATCCAGGGGCTAACCCTTGAGGAAGCAACAACTGCCATTTCTAATGCCTACGCCCCGGTTCTCAAACGCCCCCAGATTACAGTTAGCTTGCAAGCGACGCGACCCCTCAACGTCTGGATTTCAGGAGAAGTCAACCGCCCAGGCTCCTATAGTATTCCCTTAAGTTCAGGAGCGGGTAATGTTCCTTCCGTCCAATTTCCCACTTTAGTACAGGCGATTGAACGAGCTCAGGGCGTGACCCAAATTGCCGACATTCGGCGAGTAGAAGTGCGGCGACGAGCGGGGGGAGTTGGTCAAGCGCAAGTCATAACCTTTGACCTATGGCAATACTTACAGACTGGCACCGTATCTGCGGACATCACCTTGCGGGATGGAGATGCGATTTTCATACCTACAGCACCAGCAGTCAATCTAGCAGAAGCCCGTCAAATCGCCATTTCTACCTTTGCTCCTCCTCCTAGTCAAGCTCGTACAGTAGCAGTGGTAGGAGAGGTAACTCGCCCAGGGAGATATGTCGTAGTCGGAGGAGATACCTTATCCGCCCAAAGCGTCCAAGGACTGCCAACAGTAACGCGGGCAATTCAGCTAGCTGGAGGCCTCAAGCCTCAAGCGGATATTCGCCAGGTGCAGGTGCGTCGCCCCACCAGTGCCGGTTCCGAACAAATTTTTAGTGTTAACCTCTGGCAACTTTTAGAGAGCGGCGATGTCAATCAAGACACGATTTTGCAAGACGGAGATACGATTATAATTCCTACTGCTGCGGAAATTAACCCCGCAGAAATATCTGCGATCGCAGACGCTAGCTTTTCTCCAGCAAAAATTCAAATCAACGTTGTCGGAGAAATAGTTAGACCAGGATTGGTAGAGGTACCCACCAACACCAGCCTCAACCAAGCACTGATGGCAGCAGGAGGATTCAACAGTAGTAGAGCTAAAAAAAGTTCCGTAGAACTACTCCGCCTCAATTTCGATGGCACTGTTTCCCGGCGCATTATACAACTTGATTTTACTCAAGGAATCAACGAGCAGACTAACCCCCTCGTCCGAAATCAAGATATCATTGTAGTCAGACGCTCCGCCACAGCCGGAGTAGTAGACACTGTTAACCTGATTTTAAATCCCACTGCTGCCCTTCTAGCAGTACCAAGCACTGGTAATGCACTCCTATCATTGCTCAACAGCTTGGGACTTATTAGATTGCCTAAATAACACTTTATTAGCTAAGGAAGCAATCAAAAAATATGGATACAGAATATCATTTCCAGCCAACAACATCGAAGCGCAACGGCGCTATGCCTCAACCAGGGCCCAACCTCTCTCCAGGGAATAACGATACTAGCGATCAAGAGCCTTTAGATTTAGGTTGGCTCTTTGCTGTAATGCGGAGAAGGATGGGGATCATGGTAACGATCGCGGTCATACTCAGCGGAATTTCTGGCTCGTTGGTATTGTGGAAAACCAAGCAAATTACCAGACTCTATCAAGGCAGTTTCCAGGTTTTAGTAGAGCCAATCACGGCAGAAGGTCGATTGTCTCAATTGCTGATCCAGTCTCAGAGTGCCAACTTCAGCGCTGATGAAGTTAACAAAGTTGGTTCCTCTGTCGAAGACAGCAGTATGGTAGACTATCAGACTCTATTGCGAGTGCTAAAGAGCCCTAAACTGCTGGAACCGCTGGTTAAAAAGCTACAAGCTAACTATCGAGAAGTTAGCTACACAAAGCTCAATAATCAGTTGAAAATTAGCCGGATTACTTATGCTAAAGATGGTAAAGAAGCGGGCACGAAAATTATAGAATTTACTTACCAGGATAAAGACCTGGATAAAATTAAGTTTGTCCTCGATACAGTTTCTAAATACTATTTAGAGTACAGTCGCCAAGAGCGTCTAAAACAGACTACAAAGGGCATGGAGTACATTGATAGCCAGCTCCCAGCACTGCGGATGCGAGTCGATCAACTACAGCGACAACTGCAATCCCTGCGCCAGCAGGCTAACCTGAGTTTACCAGAATTAACTAGCAGAAGCTTCGCCGATCAAGGAAACGCTATTGGCTCTAACCAAGTCACTCTCCAAGCCCAGCTTGCTGAAACCAGAAAGCTATACAGTAACCTGAAAGCGCAGGTAGAACAGGGCAATATGGCCGGGGTAGTAACAATTAACCCGAAAGGTTACGAAACCTTAATCAGCCAGCTTCAGACACTAGAAACTCAATTGGCAATTAGTGCAACTCAATTTCGGGAAGACAGTCCGCCGATGCAGTCTTTGCGAGAAAAGCAGCAAAATGTACGCGGCTTGTTACAGAAAGAAGCTCAATTGACACTCGACACAGTAGCCGGCCAAATCCAGCAGCTAGAAGCTCGAGAACGTAGCTTAACAGCAAGTGAAGATAGTCTAAATGCAAATATCAGGGAATTACCATCCGTCCTCCGCCAGTATGGAGATTTGGAGCGAGAATTGGGGGTAGCGACAGAGAGCTTGAAGGTATTCTTATCTAAACGAGAAACCCTCAAACTAGGTGTAGGGCAGCAAGACACGCCGTGGACGATCATCAATGAACCCACGATCCTGACAACTGAATTCGGCAAACCTTTATCGGTGACTGTTACCAATAAAGGTAAAAACTTAGCGATCGCATTAGTATTGAGCATCCTATTTGGCGTAGCAGTAGGCTTTGTAATAGAAGTGCTCAATACAGTTTTCCATACCCCAGAAGAAGTGAAATGGGGAACGAAACTACCAGTGTTAGGGTTAGTTCCCCAGACGAAAAAACTTAGGAGAATCACCAAGAAATCTAAGCAGCGAGCATCAGTTAAGAATGTTAATGATGGAACTCTAGGCAAAAGCCCACAACTACAGTTGGGTGGTAGTAAGTTACACGGGGATTTAGATTATTCCTTTTTAGAAGCCTTTCGTTCCCTGTACACAAACATCCGCTTGCTAACCCCAGGGAGATCTATGCGTTCCTTAGTAATCGGTTCAGCAGTGACAGGAGATGGCAAGTCAACCATTGCTTTTTATCTGGCAAGGACAGCAGCGGCCGTCGGCCTACGGGTGTTACTCGTAGATGCTGACTTGCGCTTACCTCAACTCCATCTGCGCTTAGGCCTACCCAATGTCCGGGGACTCAGCGATGCGATCGCCACAGACCTCAGCCTCAACGACGCGATCCAGCGATCGCCAGACGAAGACAACCTCTTCATACTCACAGCAGGCTACACCCCACCTGACCCGATCAAACTCCTATCATCGAAAAAAATGCTCTATCTCATGGAGCAATTTCAAGCATTTTTCGACTTAGTGATCTACGACACTCCACCCCTTGTTGGTCTAGCAGACGGACATATCCTCGCTGCTCACACCGACGGTACAATCTTAGTAGTAGCGCTCGATCGCACCGATCGCTCTCTCGTCACCAAAGCACTAGAGGGATTAAAAATTTCCGGTGCTTCTGTCTTAGGAACCGTCGTTAATGGCATTAAAAACTCAGACCAAACCTCAATGCACCGCCAAGTGAATTTTGAAAGCCTTTACAGCAATCAACTGGAGACATTAGGTACTCAAAATAACAACACCGCTCAAAAATTCTGAACCCCGCGATCGAGGGGTTGGGGAAGAGGTCAAATAATTTTTTGGGTAGAATTAAACAGGTCTCCTGCCTTAGAGGGGAAAGGTACGGGGAAAAGGTCAAATTCCCTCTTCAGGCAAAATCGGGATGCTCCCCTGAGATAGCGCCGCCCAGGACGCTGAGAGTAAACTCAGACTTGCCGTTTTCTAAGCTCTACCCTTAAGAGCATTTTTTTGTGGAACAATGCTATTTTTACGATAGAGTGATAAAGTAGCAAAAAGCCCCAGGTGTGTCAACCGAGATTTCTCGGAATTATTAAGAGCAATGATAAGGAAATGATGAGACGTGGGTAAACTATATATAACCAATCACAATTTAAATTGGGGTACGCTACCCTTGCTTGTTAAAGTTTCAACCCAGAAACTAGGTAGGAATATATGAGTACAGTTATGGTTGTTGACGACAGCGTTACCCTGCGGGAGATGATCGCCGACTTGCTCAAAGGCAGAGGATTGAATGTTACTGTCGCCAGTGACGGCGTAGAAGCTCTAGAGCAAATCAAAGCGAATTGCCCCGATCTAGTCGTTCTGGACATTGTTATGCCCCGGATGAATGGCTATGAAGTTTGCCGGCGGCTCAAGAGCGACCCCAAAACCCAAAATTTACCTGTGGTAATGTGTTCGAGTAAAAGTGAAGAATTCGATCGCTACTGGGGCATGAAGCAAGGAGCGGACGCTTATATCGCTAAGCCTTTTCACCCACAGGAATTAGTAGGAACTATTAAACAACTCCTGCGTGGGTAGTGGTATTTCCCCTTGTCCGCAGGCAAGTTGATACTATAGCTAGGGACTAGGGGAAAAAGGGGCTAGGGGTTAGGGGCTAGGGGAAGAAGGGAAGAAGGGAATAGAATCAAGGTTTCCAGCGATCGCTCCTTTCCTAACTGCCAAGAAGATTGCTATATCTTATGTTTTAAAGTTGGCGATCGCAAAACCTATAGCAACCACCAACACTTTCCTCGTACCCTTCTAGATAACTAAATTTTATAGCAACTGCCAAGGCCGTTAGGACGTTCTGAATTCCACCAAACCATTGATTCTATTCCCTTCTTCCCTTCTTCCCCTAGTCCCTAGCCCCTAGCCCCTAGTTCTCCCTCCTACATAAAGTTTTACCAAGGGCTGCCAATCATCACAAACGCCGACCAATAGAAAGGATGCGATAAATTCCGATCTCCAAGTTTGAGGAGAGGCGCGGGCAAATCAACACTCGTCCCCTTCGATCCCCGTAATTTACCTCCCTGCAAACGCACCTCTCCCCGTAGCATCGCCATTTGCGCCTGACGCAAAGCAGCCGCCTTGATTGGTGCTAGCTTTAACTGCCCATAAAACTCAGTCATCAATGCCAAAGTACCCTCATCACTGACATACCAGAGACTCGCCAACGCCGTCTTTACACCCGCCTGCACTGCCAAACCCCCAAAACCCAACTCAGCATCACCATCCCCCACCGCAGTTTTACAAGCACTTAAAACCAATAATTCCACAGCCGGGTCATTCAATCTTAGCTGCTGTAGTTGATCGAGCTGTAGCCGACTATCCCACAGTTGAATAAAAGAATTGCTGGGTGTTCCTGGTTGAAACTCCCCGTGAGTGGCCAGGTGAATAATACCAAAAGGCTGAGTCTCCCGTTGTCGCCTAAAATTTTCGAGAGTAAAACCCTCATTGAGAAAACCCACTCCTGGCCATTCTGACATAATCGTAGCGATCTCGAGCGGCACTGCTGGTAAAGGATTTAAATTAATAAATTGTGAGGCTCCCATTGCCAAAACAGGGGAATTTTTGACATCTACGTAGCGAGTATCCGTTAAATTAATGCTGGGAATGAGGCTGAGATTGTACTTTTCCATCAAAAAGTTTTGCCCATCATGCAAAGCAGCAATGGGGATACCTCGCAGACCTTTGTCCATAGTAAATGCGATCGTATCAATGCCGCGCTCTTGCAGAGTTTGCTCTAAAGGTGCAACTATCCACTTGTAAAGTAACTGTGCAGAGGCACGGTAAATTGTGGTATTTCGGAAACGGGGATTAGTAATATCATTTCTGAACTCTGTCACCACATCGAATAAGTCATCCTGCTTAGCTTCCGAGACACTCTTGTGAACTATAGACCCCGATGATGTTACTAGCACTAATTCTAGTTGTTCTGGGCGCGAGAAAACATAAATCAAACTCGGTTTTGTGCCAGTTCGCTGTTCAATTATTTTCAAACTTTTCTGGATATCGCTGAGAGAAGAAAACCCCGGATTTAAGTTAAGTTCCAGGTATTCTCCAAACTCCTGAGTGAATGACTTTTCTATCTGTCCTAATGCCTGAATGATATTACCTGAATTGAAACTTTGAGCGATGTTTGCACGTAATGTTGAGTTAAAAACTGCTTCTCTGGCGTTTTCGCTAGTCAGGTTGCGGAGATTATTTCCTAACTCAATTAAATTTGGTTGTAAAATAGTTGATGGTCTTTGTAGGTCGAGGGAAATGTTACGTTGGTCTTGACTTTGTTGCAGTGGAAGCAATGGGTTTGCGATCGGGATTGAAGGAGGATTTGGTCGGATTGGAGTTGGTGATATTGGAGTTAGCGGTATTGGAGTTGGCGATATCGGAGTGGGGGTGAGAATTGGTATCGGAGTGGGAGTGAAAATTGGTGTAGGCGTGGGAATCGGTGTCGGAATTGGCGTAGGAATCGGCGTGGGAATCGGCGTGGGAATTGGTGTGGGAATTGGTGTGGGAATCGGTGTCGGAATCGGTGTCGGAATCGGCGTGGGAATCGGTGTCGGAATCGGTGTCGGAATTGGCGTAGGAGTGGGAGTTACTGGGTTAGTAGTAATGATTTGAATATTACCCTGAGTATAAGAGTTGCTGAAAGATTGGCGGGGCTGAATGATATTATTACGACTGCTAGCGATCGCACCCGCAGTACCATTCACTGTCGCATCTCCCACTATAAATGGCGTTACTTGGTCAGTATCGCCGCCACCATGCCGAATTACTATCGGCCCACCGCCATCACCGCCAACAGTCGAAATACTTGCCTCTGTAACATTGTTGTCTGTAAAAGTACCAAAAGCCCGGAAAAAACCTGGAGTTCTGATATCAATGCTACCCCCAGGTGCATTAATGAATTCAACGCTGATATCATTTCCCGCACTTAGGCTCACATTGTTGCCGCCTCCGCTAGCGTTTACGCTACCAAGTGAGAGCTTTTCGCCCGCAGAAATGCTCACATTGCCATTAGCATCTATCCTGCCAATACTAACAGTACCTATATTAGCTACGACATCAACTGCATTGCCCACTAACGAGTCCACCGCCAAGTTTCCAGAGGCAGTCATGGCGATCGCACTGCCAGCACTCACATCGATCGCACCCGCTTCAATATTTCCGCCGCTACTCGTCAGACTTACATCGCCGTTGTTACCAACACTGGAAATCTCATTAGTAAAAATATTCCCCGCTGCTTCCAGAGCGATCGCACCATTTGACTGTAGCAGACCAGCAGTGGTAATCGAGCCACCCGTTGCGATCGCCACTTCCCCACCGTTAATCTCGCTAGTGACAATATCACCCCCCGCTGACAAAATCACCTGTCCATCTGCTGAGATCGTCCCTACCGTAATTGAGCTGGATGAAGATGGAAAAGAGGTAAAATTTGTATCTCCAATCGCAGCATCGGGAGGAAGATTAGGAGCATTTGCCAGACTCACTACTCCCGATCGCAAAATCAACGCCGGGCCACTGGTCAAGATCGCAATATCTGGATCGGAACCAGAAACCGTAACATCGGGCCCTGTAATCTCAATATTGCCTGCAATAATGCTCCCTTTCGCCTCCACTTTCAGCGAAACGCCTGTATAGTCCCCAAAGACGACATCTCCCTCAGAACTGAATATGGGGTCATATCTGCTTACAAAGTTACCCGGCCCACCCGACAAATTCCGAATCGAGAAACTACCACCAGCAGCAAAGTGAGAATCGCCGGAAATATTACCACCACTAACCAAGCTTAAGTCGCCCCCGCTTTGGAATTGGGGCCCCGGCGCAATACCTGGAATCGGATTGAGGGCTAGGATATCAATGCTGCGATCGCCCTGAATGTAAAGACTCCCTCCCACTCTAGCAACAAAGGGATTAGCTGGGCGATCGCGAACGATTACTCCATTTCGTGCTTGCAAAGTCAGGTTGCCACTCGTATATAATTGACTTCCCAATAAAGTGAGATTATTTGCACCATAGAGTATAGCAGATTGACCTTGAAGTGAGTTAGCGTAGCCCGCCGCAAGTATTGCAGAATTCGGTGCAATTACCGTATCCCCGGTTTCTACCTTCAAATCCGAACCAATCAAAACCACTTCCCCAACACTATTAACAGCGAGTCCAGTCGCCTGACTACTGCCAGCACCCGTTAATAACTGCGGTAAAGAAAGAGGTACATTAGCCACAGGTATTGCAGATCCTTCCCCTTGCGAAGTCGCCACCTCTAAACTCAGCAATAGACCCTGTTGACTGATGCGAACCACATTCTCACCAGGGACAGCAGCAACAGTAATTTGACCCCCTAGTGCGGTTAGACTGCCAGTATTCACCACCGTACCACCGAGCAAAGTTAAATTTTGTCCTGGCAAAACGGCTAACTGACCAGCATTAACTATACTTCCCGATCGCACTCCACTGAAATTAAAACCACTAGGCGTTCCCACTAATGCAGCATAATCATTAACACCAACAGCATTCAACCAATTACTCCCAAACCCGATACCATTAGCAGTCGTAACAGTGAAGCTACCGGGCACATTTAGACTCGCATTAGCACCAAAAATAACACCTGCCGGATTGATTAAAAAAAGATTAGAATTCCCACCACTGACAGCAATTAAACCATTAATTATTGAAGCATCCCCACCCACAACACGAGCCAAGATATTTCTAATCGCTGGATTAGATAAAAAATTAGCAATTTGACCTTCACTCAAACCAAACTGTTGAAAACTGTGGAAAAGATTCGCTCCGTCCTTTGACAGAGTACCGCCGCCAATATCGTAGCGGTTGCCTTCAGGAGTGACAAAAGTTCCCGTACCATCTACAGCGGGTTTAATGGGCTGCGCTGTTGCCAAAGAATCAAATATTAAAAAATAGAAAGGAAAAATCAATAACCCACATTTTTTAATATTTGATTTTCTATTTTTCATCATAAAATATACCTAAATACCAATTATAGCATGAATTGTAGAGGTTTTTAGTTGCACGCTCGCAGGCTAATCGTTTATTGGTAATTGCTCACAGTTAACACTTAACAAATTGTTAATTGGTAATTAAAAGTAGTCTTTCATCCAATTGAAAACTGCTAGATCGGGATTTTACTGATTTTACCTAGTTCACTTGCTAATTACCAATTAACTCCTGATTTCAGTGATTTTAGGCAATTCACAAATTTTACTTGCTAATTGGTAATTGGCAATTAGCACAAATATATCAACTGTAGGTAAGTCAGCATACATATTAATACCAACTGTCAAAATTATTGAGACAATCTGCATTGTTGAGTTAACTTCAGAAGAGCGACCTCCTGCCTCCAGCCTCTACTGTTGCATAACTTTGGAGGATTGGTATAAGAAAGAGTGCTAAAGCCTAAGTTGGCAAGACAGATAGAACCATCTAAAGTTCCCTAAGATAGTAGGATGACAGAATTTTTAAGAGGACTTAAGCATAAGCAAGATTTTCTGTAATTACGACAGCCAAGCAGAGCACAATCAAGTTTAGCGCAGTCAAGCGTAGCGCAGTTGGGACGGAGGAACTAATCTAAGGAACAAAGCAACCCCAAAGTAATCTTAAACCTTGATTGCTCGTTATTACTACGCAAGTCCTATTTTAAATTACTGACGATGCTCAGTTCCTCTTAAGATAGAAGCTCAAACCAACTATAGGGAAAACCTCAGTTATGACAGTCATTAACGGCACACTTGATGATGATAATTTAACTGGAACCTCACAGCGAGATGTCATCTACGGCAGAGCCGGTAGTGACCTGCTTAACGGTGCAGAGGGAGACGATCTGCTGTATGGTGGCAAAGGCAGCGACACTGGCAGTGGTGGCTCAGGTAACGACTATCTCTTTGGAAACTTAGACAATGATAGCTTAGATGGCACTGATGGTCGGGATGTCATTTTTGGGGGTAAAGGCGAAGACACACTGCGGGGAGGAGAAGGCCGCGACTTGCTATTTGGCAATCAGGGAAATGACTTGATTGAAAGCGACAGCGGGGGAGATACTAGCACAGGGGGTGAGGGTGCTGATACTTTTTCTTTTGGGCCCGCAAGCGGCAGTCTAAATTTAGTAAATGCACCAGTTATTACTGACTTTGGCAATGGCGAAGATGTAATTCGCCTAGCTAACGGCGGTCAAATATTGAGTCAAGGCAGAAGCATTATTGATTTAACAACTTTTGAGACTGCTACAAGTAAGCTCAATATCTTTCAAGGAACTGGTGAGAATGCTAAAAATGCCATCATTCAGGATTCTGTAACACAAGAGTTTTTGGTAGTATTGAAGGATGTTTTAGTCCTTTCTTCACCTACTCCTACCCCTACACCTAATCCTACACCTACGCCTACGCCTACTCCTACTCCTACACCTACGCCTACGCCTAATCCTACACCTACACCGCCGATCGCTGTGGCGGACACTCTCAACAGATTTGCTGCGGTTTCAGGTACTAATGGTCAAGATATAATTTTTACCGATCAAGCTGGCAATTATACTAGCGTTCTGAATATTCCCATAGTTGATTTACTACAAAATGATAGCCCTACTGGGATTACGGTGACAACCGTTAGCAATCCCATTAATGGCACGGCTAATTATAACTTTGGCGACACAAGTGTATTATTTACCTCCCAAATTGGAGTCAGTACAGTTAGTTTCGAGTATGCAGTTAGCGATGGCACTTTAACGAGTACAAATGTCCCAGTAACAGTCAATATCGAAGGGTTTCAGGTTAGTGGGTTTGAAGACAATGACACCATAGTAGGTTCTTCTGGTAATGACACTCTTGATGGTGGCAGTGAAAACGACAGAGTGCAAGGCGGTGATGGCGATGATAGTCTAGTGGGTGGATTGGGAAATGATACTATGATTGGCGACTTAGGCAACGATATTGTAGTTGGTGGAGAGGGTGATGACTGTCTCTCTGGGGGTGCAGGTGCAGGCTTAGTTGCGGATGGTAATGATGCGATCGCAGGCGGTAATGGTAACGATACTCTGATTGGTGACTTCGGCAACGACACCATTAATGGCGATGCTGGTAATGACTTGATTCAGGGAGATCCAGGAGACGACTTTCTGTTTGGTGATGCTGAGAATGACTTCCTAATTGGTGCGGATGGTAACGACTGCCTCAGCGGGGGTAGTGGTGATGACACCCTCAGTGGCGGCACTGACAATGACACTCTTATTGGTGATAGCGGTAGCGATCTCCTCGCTGGGGGTATCGGTGATGATTACTTTCAGTTAAACTCTCCAGGTGATGGGATCGACTTTCTAAATGACTTCACGCCTGGTAGCGATCGCATTCTCATCTCTGCTACGGATTTCGGCGGTGGTTTAACGGCGGGTACGCTTGCTGCAAGTCAGTTTGTCTTAGCTGTTGCTGCATCTGACTTGATTCAAAGGTTTATTTATGATAGCGGTTCTGCGAATTTGTTCTTCGATGCCGATGGCATTGGCCCAGTACCACAAGTGCTGATAGCTACTTTAGCTGCTGCGCCTCCCTTGAGTGCCTCTGATATTTTGATTATTTGAGCTAATAGTTAACTGTTAACTCAGATTCTTTTTCACGCATTAGCGAGTGCGATTGTACTTCAACCTCTTCACAAATAACTTCAATTATAGTGTTGCCATAAAGAGTGACAGTATGTAGCAAAGGTAACTCGTCAATATTTTCAGGATAAAATGAATATTTTCTCAAGTCATCCTGAGTCAGCTTTCTATATTCATGAGTAATCTCGATAATATCTACATAATCATTATCTTTATCAGACTTCAAAGAGTCTTTTGAAAAGTTGAAAAGGAGAATATTTTTTAACAGAATTACTAACTTATGTTCTCGATTGAAAATTTTGATTGAGAAGATACTGCCACTGTTTTCAAAACTAACTGAATCAGCATAGGTGAGAGGAAGTTCTGTCAAGAAAGGTTTGTTCATGAGTTTATATCGAAATATTCTGGTGGATGCCGATCGTGAGGAAGAGCGCGATCGATTCTACTACCGTCAGAGGCTAACCGCTGTCCCTTATTTATTCTAAAACCATCTGTACCGTATATGGGAGCTTCTGTTCTAACAATTCTTCCTGTTTGCCAGTTGATATCAACTTGCGAACCGTCAGGATGCTTGAACTTCTGCCATCCTCCCTGGGAAGGCTGTAGATTGCTAGGTTGAAAGCCATTGGCATCAAGAATTTTTCTTACCTCCTGTCGAGACAAGCCGTTAAAATCTGGTAGGTTTGCGCTCATGCTATTCCACCCTATAAACATCAATGACTAATAGCGAAGTGCGATCGCCTGGTCGATCGATTTTATGATGGGATAGCCTTTAAATCACGATCGCTATGACTCTTCCTAAAGTTAAAAGCATATACACTGATGGTGCTTGTTCTGGCAACCCCGGCCCTGGTGGGTGGGGCGTAGTCATCTGTTTCGCCAATGGTGATATTCAAGAACTCGGTGGTGCTGATGCCAAAGCGACTAATAATCGCATGGAAATGCAAGCAGCGATCGCAGCTTTGGAATGGTTCGCCAAATCGGGTCAAGCTGAACCTGCTACCCTTTACACAGATAGCGAATATCTCAAAAATGGCATTACAAAATGGATTCAAGGGTGGAAAAGAAAGGGCTGGAAAACCTCAACCGGTGCTCCTGTGATCAACCAAGACCTCTGGGAGTTACTTGACGAACTAAATTGTAAACATATACAGTGGCAGCACGTTCGAGGTCACTCAGGCGATCGTTATAATGACCGCTGCGACGAGATCGCTCGCGCCTTCTCCCACCGTCAAAACCCCTCTCTGCAACAATTCGAGCAAGGCACTCAAGGAGAATTAACTACTACCCAACCTCGCTCCCAATCTCCAGTTCTCAATACAATTGTTTCACAGGCAACGGACACAACTGCTAACAAAACGATAGAATCCAATCTCATAGCCTCTGACCTTCTCATCTCCGATTCTGCTATGATCGACTCCACTGCCGATTCCCTAGACAACTTGCCGCGCGAGGTGAGGGTTGAGCAACTCCGCAACCTGATAGAAACCTTGCACATTGCTGATGAAGTTGCCACTAAAGGCTACTTAATCACAAGTTCTGAACTAGCTGACCTCATGGATGTTAATGCTAGTGCTGTTACCAGTCGAGGTGACAAATGGGTTTGGCGTAACTGGGTGGTATCTAGAGCACGCCGCGAAGGAAACCAAATTCTTTGGTTACTAGAACGCATAGACCACGTTAACTCTACGGATTAGGTAATTGGTAATTGCTCCCCCTCTTTCCCTAGTCCCTAGTCCCTAGCCCCTAGTCCCTTATAATGTATTCTAGAGTGGCTTTATAAAGGGGAATGGGGGAGTGAGATAGATGAACTTTGGACAGTGGCTGGGCTTAGTCGCTCTGATACTTTCTCTCTCTGTTCTTTGGGAAATTCGGCAACTATTGCTACTACTGTTTGTGGCAGTTGTGTTTGCGATCGCCCTAAACAGGCTCGTCCGATTATTGGAGCGAGTAGGAATTCAAAGGGGTTTTGCTTCACTGATATCAGCAGTATTATTGATAGCGCTCATAGGGCTATTTGGGGCGCTTGTCGTACCTCCTTTCCTAAGTCAGTTTCGGGAATTGACCCAATTAGTACCTAAAGGGTTGACACTATTGGAAATATGGATTAACCAATTGTTTGTATGGCTACCAACTGAAGCTCGTCAATATCTTCCCAGCGTTGGAGAGTTAGGCAACCAAGTTCAACCCCTGATCAGTGGACTGGCTAACAACTTTTTTAGACTGTTTTCGGGTTTTCTAAACCTCACAGGCGGTTCGCTATTTGTGGTTGTAATTACTATCATGTTTTTACTCAATCCTCAAGCTTACCGCCAGGGCTTTTTACGGCTATTTCCCTCTTTCTATCGCCGCCGCGCTGATGAGATTTTCTCTCTGTGTGAAACTGATTTGGTCGCTTGGATTGTGGGTACGCTATTTAATATGTTAGTGATTGGGTCAGTTAGCGGGATTATCTTGTGGATTTTGGGGGTCAAGTTAGTTCTGGCAAATGCTCTGCTGGCAGGATTTCTAGAGGCTGTACCTAATGTTGGGCCGATCTTGAGTACGGTTGCGCCGGCGGCGATCGCTCTCCTCGATTCTCCCTGGAAAGCTGTTGCAGTTGTAATTGCTTACTTTTTGATTCAGCAATTAGAACAGTTTTTATTAGTTCCGATAGTTATGGGACAGCAAGTTTCTTTGTTACCTGCGGTGACGCTGTTAGCTCAGATTTTCTTTGCTTCTTTCTTTGGTTTTTTGGGTTTATTTCTCGCTCTCCCTTTGGTAATTATGGTGCGAATCTTGCTGCGCGAGATCCTGGTGAAAGATGTATTGGATCGGTGGGAGGGAAATTTAGAGAGAACATCGCCTCAAGAATTGCCTGAAATTTTACCGCCGACAACTGATGTTCAGTCTCCAATTATTAGGGAATAGTTAACCATATAGGGTGGGGACTCCCCACCCTATATATAGCCCCTAGCGATCGCATTACTTCGAGATAAAATGTACCCAGAAATTACCATCAGGGATACAGACATTGCGAATCAATCGATAGGAATAGTGTAGATATTCACCACTAAGATCGGTGCGATACCCACCACTGAACCACTCTCCATAGGGATCGTGAACAAAGAATCCATCGGGGTCATAACCAACTACAGGCATAATATGACCAAAAGACGTAAAATATCCGTGTATAACAGCAGGATTTCCACTTGCTAACCAATCTTGAACATCCTCAATAATTGCATTTTCGGTGAAGTAATCCTGATAGCCATAATCCTTGACAATCTTAGCTAAATCGTAGGGGCTCCAGCGACTGTAACCTTGATTAAGTGCATATTGATAGAGCTCATCCTCAAATTGACCCGACTTAGTTCTGCGTTGTGCTCCTAAAAACTCCAAACACATGGCGATAGAAGTCACATTGCAAGAACCAGTAGGATTGTACCAGTTGTCTAACTGAGATTTGTAGCCAACATTAAGCCTAACAGTTAGGGGATTTGGTTTGGGATACAGTATGGTGCCTTCTTGAGTAATCTGAGCGTGTTTCTCGAAGATATACCAAATAGGGGAACCCTTAAAAGATTCATTGCGGAAAGCAACTCTTACGTGACCGCGAATTGGGGCAAAAGCAAGAATTTCAAACTCTTTTCCTGCTGGTATTGATTGTTTTTCCGACTCAGCAAGTTGAGAAGATGCGAGGGGTCTGGCTTTAAGAACTGTGTCTAAAACGATTTTGAGGACGGGTGGGGGTAGGGGAATTTCACCGACTTTAGTTTCGATCAGTTTTTTGGCTGTGATTGTCCCTAAGTACCCTGGTTCGCCGCATTTCATCAGGGTTTGAAAGCGATGGAGGGCGGCGGTAGAGAGAGGGCCAAAGAGTCCATCTACTGGGGGTTTGAGTAAACCTAAGTCAATCAGACGGCTTTGAATTTGACGGCTGAGTTCGTCATCTCTAGCGATCGCTGCCGCATCATACTTGATATTTGTGTTGAGAAAAGCTTGTAGTTTCATTTACCTAGTACAGTGTTTACAAGTTTTATCTGTTGTCGGAAAATCACAGAAATTTTGTCGATTCCGTAGACCAGAACAGTTTAATTATCGATCGATTTAGACAACAATTTAGAGCTATAGGGCATTGGTGTCAACTTAATGTTAAACCTTGACTCCGACAGGGGTTAAAACCCCCTCTTATAAATTAAGTCTTCGCTCAGAGGACTAATGAGTTTTTTAGTCCCTGAGCGAGGACTCGATTTTTGAGACAGGGGTTTTAACCTCTGGCGGATTAACGATTTGACGTTAAGTTGACACGCCTTGGGGGTAGGGGTACTACCTCGCGATCGCACAGCAATAGCAAGATATTTTCCCATTACCTCGCGAGAACCCAATCAATTAAAAATTAAAAATTAAAAGTTCAAAATTAAATTAGTTTATTTTTTAATTTTTAATTTTGCATTTTTAATTCTTTAGCCTACTTAGCTATTTTGCAGGGCGGAGTACAACTACACCGCAGGCATCTGGGGAGAGATATTTGCGGGCCGCTTGCTGGATATCGATCGCATTGAGAGCTTGGATAGAGGCGGGATAGTTGAGGGCGGGGGCTAAATCCCCGACAATGGACTGGTAGTAGCCGTATAAATTGGCGCGATCGCTAGGCGTTTCGTTCCCAAAAATAAACCGATTAGCTACTTGGGTACGGACGCGGGCCATTTCCGCTTCCGTCACGAGTTCCATCTGGATAGTGCGGATGTGTTGAGCGATCGCTACTTCCACCTCAGCCAAATTCTCCTCAGCCAATTGAGCTGAAATATAGAATACACCCTGAAGTCGCTGAGTCATATTACTAACTGAAATTGAGGAGACTAAACCCCGCTCTTCCCGCAAATCTTGAACCAGGCGAGTTGTCCTACCGTGACCCAATATTGTTGCCAAAACATCAAGGGCGTAAGTCTCTTCTAAATTTGCCAGTCCTGGTACTCGCCACATCATCACCAATCTTGCCTGTTGAAGGCTGGAATCGACATATTCGCGGCGGACTGTTTCTTGAAAAGCGGATTCAGCTTTCAGATGCAAAGCTTCGGGTTTTAATGGCACTTCGGGCGATTCATGAGGTGTCATCGCATCTGCAAAAGCACCAGCCACAATTTCAATTAACTCCTCAACTGGCAAATTCCCCACAGCAACCGCTGTCATCGACTCAGGTTGATATCTGCTGCTATGAAAATCCCGCATCTGTTGTACTGTCAGTTGTTCAATCACCGATGCCGGGCCGAGTACGGGACGCTTATAGGGTAGCACCTCAAAAGCTGTCTCCATCGATCGCTGATAAGTCCGTCGTCGGGCGTTATCTTCCGCTCGCCTAATTTCTTCGATCACGACCAACCGCTCTCGCTCAAAGGCTTCATCGGGAATGCTAGCATTCAGCAGTACATCGACTTGCAAGGGTGCGAGTTCGGCAAAATCTTGGGGGGCACAAGTGATGTAATAGTGAGTGTAATCTTGACTGGTAGCGGCATTTGTTACAGCCCCGCGTTGCTCGATCAAGCGTTCAAATTCGCCGGCGGCCAATAGCGGCGTGCCTTTAAAAATCATGTGTTCTAGAAAGTGAGCCATGCCGTTGATATCATCTGATTCTACGGCGGAGCCAACATTGAGCCAAACGCTAAGGTTAACGGCATCAACAGGCAGGTGTTCTGCTACGATCGTTAGTCCATTGGGTAGGCGGCGGACTGTAGGAGCGTTGAGAGGAGGAAGGGAGGAGGGTTTGAGAACGGTTGAAGTCATTTCGATTTTATGCGCCTTATTTTCTATATCTTAGACGAAGAAGGA
>NZ_CACA01000099.1:0-17102 GCF_000180455.1 Kamptonema sp. PCC 6506 | reverse complement strand
AGCTATTAGCCATTACCAATTACCAATTCCCCATTCCCCATTCCCCATATCCCATTCTCCACATTTGTGTTAGCGCCTTCGCGGGCAAAGGTCTACTAAAGAAATATCCCTGGGCACCGTCACACTTAATTCCTCGCAAAAATTGTAACTGATCCCACGTTTCCACTCCCTCAGCAATTACTCTCAATTTCAGACCATGACCCAAAGCTAACACTACCTTAATAATAGCAGCATCGTTCCGATCGCTCATCAGCTCCTTTATAAACGACTGGTCTATTTTTAAATTGTCTAACGGCAAATGTTTCAGAGAAGACAGCGAAGAGTAACCCGTGCCAAAATCATCCATAGAAATATGAATACCCATCTGGCGCAACTGACAGAGAATAGCAATAGTAAACTGGACATCACGCACAGCAATACTCTCAGTAATTTCTATTTCTAAATATTCAGGTTTAAGCCCGCTTTCTTCTAAAATTTGCGGAATAGTTTTTACCAGACTTGTTTGCTGGAATTGGCGAGCCGAAAGATTAACTGCCATCCGAATTGGTGGTAATCCAGCTAACTGCCACGCTTTATTTTGAGCACAAGCAGTCCGCATTACCCATTCCCCAATAGGGCAAATTAATCCAGTTTCTTCTGCTAAAGGGATAAATTCATTAGGAGGAATCAATCCCCGTTCGGGATGGTGCCAGCGGAGTAGCGCTTCCACACCCATCATCATACCCGTATTTAAATCAATTTGCGGCTGATAATATAGCAGAAATTCTTTGTGTTCTAAAGCTCTGTATAAATTATTTTCTAATATCAGTCTCTCAAAAGCTTTACTCCCAATAGCAGGGCTATATAACTGATAATTATTCCTCCCTTGCTGTTTAGCTCTATACATCGCAGCATCAGCATTTTTCAGCAGCGTATCGGCATCTTCTCCGTCATAAGGAGCCAGAGCAATTCCCAAACTAGCTTTAATATAAAGTTCTCGATCTTCCAGTTGAAAAGGAGTATTAAGACTGTGCAGAATTAACTGACAAATCTTAGTAGTATCCTCCGCAGATTTAATATGAGAAAATAGAAAGGTGAATTCATCCCCACCCCATCTCGCAATAATATCTCCTGTCCGCAAAGAGGTAATTAAACGGTGGGCAACGCATTGTAATAATTGGTCGCCAACGGCATGACCAAGAGTATCATTAATGTGTTTGAATCCGTCCAAGTCGAGAAATACTACTGCTAGCATTTCCCCGCGCTGATTGGCATTCGCTAAAGCTAGAGATAGCCTTTCATTAAATAGTAACCTGTTGGCTAAACCAGTTAGTTGATCGTGAGAAGCTTGATGCCGTACCATCCCCTCTACCCGTCTTTGCATCACAGCCATATAAAGGTGAATTCCCAGCGATTTTGTCAGTTTTAATTCCTCATTCGTCCAGTTTTGTGCCTGTCCAGTTCTGACTTCTCGCCATGCTTGAAAGGAAATCCGGGGGCGGTGGTTGCGTTCGTCTCGATTCCAGCGCCCCGCCCATAAAGTATCGGTTTCTATTTCGCTGCGGAAAATAGTTAAGCAGCCCACGTACTGGTGGCGGTATTGCAGTGGTACGATCAGAATTGAGCGAATAGGAACTGAGTGGAAACTTGAAATTAAAGACTCTAATTGAGGTTCTTTGTAAATATCGGGAATTGTGTAAATTTGTGGTATAATAGAAGTGTAAATAGTTAAGTCTAGTCCTCTCTCTCCTCCCGCTATTAACGGTTGAAAGAAATTCTCTTCTGTGGTATTTTTGTGGGCAGTCGCCTCCCCTTCGTCTTGGTTGAAAACCCCCATCATTTGCTGCCAAAAAATACTTTCTTCAATCCATCCTTCCTTGGGCTGCGAACCGTAGATATAAAGTTGGGCAGGTTGACCAGTTGGATCGGGTGTGATATACAATCTCCCCCCGGAACCTGACAAGGCTTTAACTGTTTGTTCGAGAACAGTTTGCCGAATTTCTGTAATGTCCAGGGGGGAGTGGAGGAGGCTACTAATTTGGTTAACGATCGCTTCGTCGCGAGCTTGCTGTCTAGCTTGGCTGAGCAGAGAAGATTGAGCGATCGCAATTGAGAGTTGATCTACAAGCAACTGTACTATTTTCAACTCTCGCTCGCTGAATTGACGAGGTTTGCTGTGGTGAGCTACTAACAGTCCCCAAAGCCGATTTTGATGTAAAATTGGTACAGTCAGGGAAGCACAGACTCCCATCGTAGTCAGATATTCGACGTGGCAGGGGTCGGCTGCGCCATAGTAAATGTCCTCGATCGTTAAACTTTCCCCTGTTTCTGGGCAATCTAACCTGTTAATCGTCTGATGCTGCGACGTTACGTCTACAATCACTCGCTGGCGGGCTTTGATAAACATTTCCCGCGTGTGAAGCGGAATGTCGTTCGCCGGAAAATGGAGGCCCAGCAAAGAGGGCAAATTTTTGCCCTTAATTGATTCGGCAATTACCTCTCCGCTAGCATCGGCATCGAACCGATAGATTTTAACGCGATCGGTGTCTAAAAAAGAACGGATCTCTCGTGCTGTTGTTGTCAGAATCTCTTGCAGTTCTAGGGAACGACGAATGCGAGTAGTAATTCGGTTAAGCAAACTCTCGCGCTCCATTGCTGAGCTTGATAGTTGTCTAAGTTTTTTATTAGCCATCCCCTTCCATCTCCTAAGCTGAAAACAGCCATTTACGAATCACTATCGTGGAGCTTAAGTGTTATCTTAAATACACTTTGTCCTTTATTCGATAGTATTATTTTTAGGGGGTAAATATTAAAAAACTTGCACAAAATTTAAAATTTTTATTAAATCTCAAACAAAAGTCGCCAACCTTTGCTAGGAAGACGACTTAATGTTCTGGAGAGAATAGATAAGAGATGTCTGGTAAGTCCTACTTTCAGTTTCCTCCTTTAAGCTTCCTCCCAAATTTTTCGGATTCTCTCCGGTAAAAAGCCAGCTATTTCGTTAATTCGCTCCTGAGATAGCTCATCTTTAGTGGCAGAAAATACAGCCTTAATAGCGATTTCTGGCTTCACTCCCGAAGGAAGTCCGCCCTCTTGTTCGACGCGGAAAGCAAAAAGATCGGAATCGATTACAAAAGGAGCCGGCCCATGCCAAGGTGGACGCACTCGACTGAGCAATCCTATTAAAGGATTAGTATCTTTCCACAAATCGACAATTTCATCTTGCAGGCGTTTGTCCTCTGTAGGTAACGTCTCTTTATGTAGTTCAGCAGCTACGCGATCGGAGGCATCTGTTGTCATCAAGTCTCGCATGGTGCGATACACCAATTCGGTAATATCTTTGGCATCAAAAATATCCTCCAAGTGACCATTCACCATCACTTTTTCTAGGAAAGGGCGATCCTTATGAGCAATAGGAACCACTGAGCCTTGTTGGTGCAGAGACTTGCGAGGGCTCTGCTCTATCTTATTTAGCAGTTGATGACCTTTTTCAGTCAAATCTGCTTCTTGAAAAGCTACTAAGGGCGGCAGAGGATCTATGCCGCCGTAAGCGTCTCCACTAAATTCCGCCTCAATAAATCCTTGTTGATTGAGGTAATCCAAGTGACCGAGTAAGTCTGCTTCTGTAACTTCTTTGCCCACATACTCTTCTGCGGCTTGCTTAATTTCTGACTCGCCCCTGCTACCATCTCCTTCCTCAATCTTTTTCAGCAGGATGTAAGTCAGATCCTCTCTGATCGCTATTGTCATAAAAATCTCCTAATTATTTAATGAAAATTTATGCAGTTGTGGATTTTAAATCGTAAATTTTTACCTTCACTTCCTCCGCTATTTTTTTAGGGATGACAGCCTATATTTTATTGAAATCTAAAGCCTAAATCCTGGTATCTCTCAGTAGAAGTAAATTGAGAAATACCCCTACCAAAGCAAATACTACTCTAGATAGATGAGCCTTTAGTGAGAGCTATGCAATATTGGCACATCGTTGAAAGCAGCCTCAACTCAACTTCGCTAGTGCGGTATATCCGAATACACCACTTCACTACTTTTTGCTTTATAATTTCTTTATATTTGCTGCAAAACGACTGAAAATATAATTTCGCTAGTAGCTTGGCTCTCAGATGGATACTGTTGAGTTTAAATCCAGTCAAGGCTGCCAACTTACCAATCATAAACACGAGCCAGTCGGTCTCAGGTGCCGCTTCGCCACTTGGGGAATGCCTCGTTTCAAAGTTTTCTACGACAGAACCTTGCAAGTTTATGATTTACTCTACTCTGAGTACAGATTGGGAATGTACCTTGAACCCAGGTCAAAATAAATTTGACCCCCGACCTTTAGTTTTGGCTGTAGATGACGATCTGGACAACTTAGAATTGATGAGCCAAATTCTCGATTTGTTTGGTTGTTCGTGTTTGGGAACTGTGGATGGGAAAACAACACTCGCCATTATCCGCGATCGCCTACCCGATTTAATTTTATTAGACATCCGCCTGCCAGATATAGACGGAATTGAATTAATTTCCCAAATTAAGCAAGACCCAAAACTTGTCAATATTCCAATTATTGCCGTTACATCATTGGCAAGACCTGAAGACCGCAAGCGTATTCTCTTAGCTGGTTTTACTGACTACATTTGCAAACCTTTTAACCTGGATAATTTAGAAATAACTATCCGCCGCCACCTCCACTAGAGGGCATTTCTGATTTAGCCTTGGACTTGGTAACGACATCGCGAAATTTGGGGACAAACTCCAAAATCGCGATCGTTCCAGTCCTCCCTGTCTCTAAAGTCGAATCGTTGAGGAGATCGGTAACAGGTACTTCTAGAACTTTCTCGATCAGTTCCTTAAGTTGCGACTGAATCACCATATCCAGCTCGGAGCGTACCTGCTGAGCCAAACCTTCTTGACCGTTTTGGACTAAAAGTTGTTCGGGTGGAGTAAGGGCATTTTCCAAGACTATTATTAGCTTTTCATCTACAAGAGTGCAGCTCACTTGAGTGGGCTGATGTCCCAACTGAGAGCGATACAGAGCAAGTATGCGCTGCGAAAGATTCCGTTCTAACTGACCGCGAGTAGGCTCTAAAGTTTCCCCAGTCATAAATTTGCTATAGCTTAAGATGGCTCTATGAAGTGACTCGATCTAATAACTAAGTCTACAGCAAATTGATGAGATTCAGAATAGTCAATTTTAAGAGCGTCATCTGAGTAGAAGTTAGGCTTATTTGTCGCAACTTTTCGGCTTCAAGCTTAGTACAAGTTTAGTAGATTTCGGGTTTTGGATAAGAGATGCAAATTCAATATCCCATCCCCACTCTCCAGCGTAAACTAGAGCGATAAACGATAGCTTTTACTGAGGGAAAGTTCTCTCAAGGGGAACTTTCCCATAGATTATCCACCGCCAAACAACATATTTTACCCGATAGTGACTTGATTCGTTTCCACCCCACTGGCACCGTTGACACCTCTAGCAATATTTACCAATTTGTTGAGAACTTCCTGACTGGAAACTTTTCCTTTTAACACCACAGTGCCGCCCAGTTGAGCTACATATACACTATCGATATCTGCTACTTCAGGATTTTGATCGAAAGCAAGAGCCACACGCTTAGCCAAGCCACTTTGATCGTATTCTCCATTTAACCCTACTCGCTCTGCTGGAATAGTTTGCGTTGTTGTCGCAGATTTAGTTGCCGGGGCTTGAGCAGGAGCAGATTGAGGAGCAGATTGAGGAGCAGATTGAGGAGCGGGGGCTTCCTCTTGGTGAGGTTTTTCTAAACCAAATAGTCTTTGCAGCCAACCCATCGCTGATTATCCTCTAATAATGTTCGTGTAAATACAATTTAAGGTGGGCAGAAGTGCTATCTCATCTGCCTCTGGAGAGAAATTAACAAAGCTGCCAACAGTTATCCCCTCTATCACCCGCAAAAAGAAGAACTTGAAAATTTTTTGCCTCGTTTTTTAAGAGAGTTGGAGGGAGCTCTGCATCAGTCCTACACTTGTTTTCCCAGACTTTTTACAGCACTGTATGTAGAGGCAAAAATAAAATATTTTTAGCTGAAGCGAGCAATTTGTAACTTAAGAAACAAATTTTTTGCAAGTACAGGTTATACCTTAGAAAGATGTTACCCGCTCCGGAAAAGGAGAAAATGAGGATGTAATTGTACACCAGAGGAGAAAAAATGGATAAATCAATCCAGTGGATTCCTCTTCTTTATAGTTTGAGCCTTGGTGCAGCGTTTATAGTTCTTGCTTCTTCCTGCGCTGCACTTGTTTTCTAGCCAACAACTAGGAAACCTTACCCCACCCAAATTAGCTTTACTGACTGCCGTTCCATCGATAAGCAGTAATTGGTAAAGGTCGATCTTATCCTTCTTTCTTATTATGCACTACGAGAGGCATTAAGGGAGTCACAGAGTAAAATTTGGGAGAGCAACAAATTGACCCTTACGAGACTGAGGAGTTCGATCATGTTAAAGCAAATGTGCTGGTTGCCCCGCATGGGAAGTGAAAACCAGGAAAAAATTTTACACTTGCGGACAGCACCGAATCAACCCTGGCGGCCCTATACAGCTTTTGGGCAATTCGCTGTGCCGGATTACCTCGAACCCGGAGGCTCTAAAGGATGGGCAACATTTCAGAAATTAAGACTTCAAGGCTGGAACTTAATAGCCACTAGCGAGGTACAGCAATTCTTCGATGACGATCAAAAAATTGCTTGAGTTCCGGTTGCTAAAACATTTAAGTTTTCTTAAGTTTTATTCGGTGTGAAGGGCAAGATAATTCAACTAAAGTAGCATCTGCATCTTGCCCTTCACTGTATTTTCACTAAGATATTACCGCGCTGGCGCTACCTCCCTCGCTTCTTCGCTTTGTTGACTTTGCTGAGTAAAAATAGGCTTGCGAGTTTTCAAATTAAAGCGATATCCGTTAGGCAGGATATGTAGCCTTGCGCCGCAAACTGCCAAGGCTTCATCTTTTAAAAGTCCATCTAAATTATCATGGGTTTTTTCTGATTCGTCGATCACAGTAATAGCGCCTTCACCAATCACTTCAAACTCATCGCCGTTGACTGCTATAGCTGTATTTTCATCAATACCAAATCCTAAGACTGCGGGTTGTTGTGCCAGTGCTGAAACCAAGCGTCCTAAGCGACCCCGCTGTGCAAAATGCTGGTCAATTACTACCCCTGGCAGAAAACCCATTCCCGGCCCCATCGCTACTACATCAACGCGGGGATTGGTCTCAGATTCTCCTTCAATAATCATGATATCAGGCATCATTGCAGCTCCGGCACTGGTGCCGCCTATAATAATACCTTCTGAGTAGCGTTGGTGAATAGCTGCATCCAGTTCCGTGTCCTTCAAACAGCTAGTAATCCGCGATTGATCTCCGCCAGTAAAAAATACGCCTGTTGCCTGTTGAATTACTTCTAAGGCATCAGGGTTATTGGCATCTTCTCGTCGCTGAGTATCGACAACTCGCACGTCTTCTGCTCCTAACCGCTCAAATATTCTGATATAATTATCCCCTACTTCTCCAGGCAAGCTCGTCGCAGCCGTCATGATCGCAAGTCGAGCTTTAATACCTCCTGCGCGTCGCACGAACTCGCGGAGGATTTTACACTCACCCTCTTTGTCTTCGGCTCCGCCAATAATCAATAACTGCCCGCCATTTTCGCTTAAGGTCATAGCATCTCCTTTGTTCGCCTATATTCTAATAAAACACGACCATTTTTAACTCTAAAACTATCAAAAGGTAGAGATTGATACAGAAGTTTTTGGCTTAAGCTCATATACTTAGCGCTTTTTACAACCCTACATCATTGTCTACAAGTCTTAAAAGCCTGGGCAAAAACCTATATCCAATTAGCTAAACGCAGATAATTGGAGATTATATCTGCGTTGGTTATCGATTTATTTTTTAGGGCAATGTTGAATTACTGTGTTTGTTGAATCAAGGTGGTTAATAAAGAGTGTGCTTCTTCTAACGATAGGTGTCGGGGTTTGCCGTTCCAGACGATTTGGTATTCGTTGGAGTCTTGCCCGTCGCCATAGCCAGAAATCAGTTTCTTGTGAAAGGCTTCTTCAGCCAGTTCATGAAGTCGATCTCTGATAGCAGTTTTTGTCATGTTCATAATCCTGCTTCCTGATTTAATTCTATCTTTATATTGACCTACAGCTTAACTCACTCTGCCATCACTCGCAAGTTATAGTTTGCTGACATTAGGAACCGAACCTTTTTTATTCATAACTTAAAAAGCTAAAAAATCATCAATCCCTCTTATTAGCTATGTCTTTAGATAGTTGGAAATACACTGGCTATAAAGTAATAATAAAGTTTTAGTTCAAAGTAGGTATTCAATGCTGCAAGAAAAAGTCGCAGATACAGTCCGAGTCAATGCCAGGAAAAGCGATGTGTTTGATATTTTTAACTTCAAGCACTTTATGGGCGCAAACCCATATTTAGAAACAGCGGCTTTAGTATTTGATTTCGCCGTGACTGACTCTAGAGAACCTCTACCGATCGCTAACTATCTGGAAGCAATAGGCGATCGCTACCCGCAGCTACTAGGCGAAACTTACGAATCTCACGCCCACTTATTTGCCCGCACTGCTTCCGAAGTCGGGAAACTGGACATGGGCTTACACTTCAATTGCTGGAATGTCAAGGATGATGGGCATTATCATCGGATTAGTATCGAAGCTATCCACGCCCGCACGGCGAGGGCTGTAGTTTACGCGGTTTGGGATTGGTTTGAAGCGATTAACCAAGGTCAAGACTTTCCCATAGAAGAACAAATTAGCGTACTCCAAAGTATGTTCCGGCAGTCAGTTTATGGCGGGCCAACTGTCTATTCTCTCATGCGCGAAGCGACTCAGAAAGGCATTCCCAGTTTTTATCTGTGGGATGAAGGATTAATGCAGTACGGTTATGGCAAAAAATTAGTGCGCGGACAAGCGACTACTTTTGACTCTGATAGCCATTTGGATTCGGATTTTACTACTCGTAAAGATGACTGTAAAGCATTTTTGGCAACGTTAGGTTTTCCCGTACCTAAAGGCGATATTGTTACTACTGAAAACGGAGCGATCGCGGCTGCCAGAGAGATTGACTATCCAGTTGCAGTTAAACCTGTAGTCGGTCATAAAGGAATTGGGGTAACGGCTGATATCCAAGATGCTGAGGAATTAGCAGCGGCTTTTAAGAGAGCAGTTAAGGCGATTCCAGAGCAAGCACCTGTGCGAGTTATTGTTGAGCAAAGCTTTAAGGGCGCTGACTTCCGGTTATTGTGTGTTAATGGCCGATTTGTGGCTGCAACTGAACGTCGTCCCGCCTGGGTGGTGGGGGATGGGCGATCGCCTATTCGCGATCTAATTCGTCGAGAAAACAGAACCCTGGCACGTTTAGACACTCCGACTTCGCCGCTAAGTAAGATTCAGTGCGATGAGGCGATGGAGATGTATTTGCAGGAACAGGGATTATCTCTGGATAGCGTAATTGAGAGCGATCGCACTGTCTATCTCCGCAAAGTTGCTAATCTCTCCGCAGGTGGTGTCAGCATCGATGCTACCCCCACTCTTCACCCAGACAATATCATTCTCGCTCAAGATATTGCCCAACACTTTCGACTGACTTGTTTGGGCATTGATGCGATCTCCCCAAATCTCGGTCAATCTTGGAAAGAAGGGAATTTTGGTATCTTAGAAATTAATGCTGCTCCCGGTATTTTCATGCACCTTAATCCCGCCCTTGGCGAGAGCGTTGATGTGCCTGCTCACATTCTTGAAACTTTCTTTGAATCAGGAAATTCAGCACGAATACCAATTATTACTTTTAACCGGGTTTCAGTTCAAGAATTGCAAGAAACTATCGATCGTATTCTGTTGGAATATCCAGAATGGAGTATTGGTGCTGTTTGCCGCGATGCTGTTTTTGTCAACCGCTCCGAGAAGTTTTTGAATAAGGACTATAACCTGAATGTGCAAAGTTTACTCCGAAATCCCAAGCTGGATTTGTTGATTGCTGAGTATCCCGAAAGTGTCTTGGAAGAGCAAGGAATGTTTTACCAAGGCAGTAATATGGTAGTGCTGAATAATCCTACGGAAACCGAGCGGGTGTTGGCACGAGATCTCCTTGATGACTCGACTTTAGTTGTTAGGGAAGGTGCGAATATTTCTATCCGCCGCAAAGGTTTGATGGAACAATATACCCTTGGCGATGGTGAACCATTTACGCGGGTTTATTTGAAGGAGATTGGGACTATTTTGTGAAATGGAGCTAGGGTTTAGGGGTTAGGAAATTTTGAGTACACGAATTACTTCGCTTGCTTGATATTCCGGGTAATTTAGGCATAGCTAACCTCTAGCTAGTGACAATAAAATGCACAGGTGGGCGCTCGCCGCAACCATCTTCTTCTATGAGCTACAGGCAATGTGCGGCGAGCGCCCACCCTACGTTTAATTATTTTCGACTGCTTAGCGGGGAATTAGGAATGGCGAGATCGATAGCGTAAGCTTAGGTATGATATAATTTAAAATCTGTAGGGCTGGTGAAATTTATTTTAATAACTGCAATGAGCCAAGCTACCTCAATAACAAGTGAATATCAAATAACTATAACTTCTCAACTCTGGCAAAGAGTTGAGCAAATTGCCGGAGAATTTAACTTGTCTGTTTTGGAACTATTGGAACAGATAGGTGAAGGTCAATTGAAAGTTGTTGCGACCCAAACCAATTCAGAAAAACTGACTTGTGTAGATATTGCAAATTATTTCATTTGGTTAGCCTCAAAAACCGATCGAGAAATCAACGTCTATAAGCTACAAAAACTGGTATATTACGCTCAAGCTTGGCATTTAGGAGTTTACGAAACGCTATTATTTGATGAAGATTTTCAAGCATGGATTCACGGCCCGGTGATTCCCGATTTATTAGAAAAGTATCAATACCAATTTAATTGGGAACCAATTGTAGAAAAAATTGAAAAGCCGAAACTTTCCGAACAAATTGAGGAATTTATAGAAGAAGTTGCCGAGGCATATTTTGAGTATGATGATGAAACTTTAGAGCGAATGATTTGCAGTGAAAAGCCTTGGCTAGAAGCGAGAGGGGATTTACCGAGAGAGGAATCTTGTCATGCCATTATTTCTCAAGAATCGATGAAAAAATATTATTCTGCCCGTGTCAAAGAAGAAACCTCTGTCTAAAATTGTCGCTTCTCAACCAAAAACGCCCAAAGTTTTGGGATTTTCCTTCAAGTATTTGCAAACCCAGAATCAAAAATTTTCAATTCGCGATCGCGATGGGAATTATTTTACTGCTTTTTTGGAAAGATTGCGGGATTTATCAACATTAACAGCACAAGAAGTGAAGATGAATCGAAGTCAATCCCTTCGGTGTCATCCAATTAAATGGCGAGAAACAACCGAACCCAATGGGTTTGGTATCGCTAATGAAAAAGAATTAGTAACAATTCCTTATCAGTTTTCTCTTTCAACTAACGAACACGGCCGAGTGCATGGATTTTTTATTGAAGATGTATTTTATATTGTTTGGTTAGATCCGAACCATAATCTTTATCAGTAAGCACTTGTTCCCTAAATAATGGAAGTGAGGCGCGATCGCTCTTAAGTATGAGATAAAAGGAAGGGCGATCGCGCTTTTTTTCTTGTCCATCAACTCAAGTTAGCACCCTCAAGCTTCTGTTGCTGTTGACACTTACGCTTCTTCACGGCACTACGGATAAAGCCAATTCCCATCAAAGTACCCAATACAGTAGCGGGTTCTGGAACTTGCTCAGGATTAGAATCATCCTTAGTACCCAGAGGCATTGGACTAATGTAAAAAACCTGATCGTTAAAATCGCGGTCAGAGCCTTCATTTCTCCCACTTGTCGCACCCTTAGCTCCAAAAAGATCCTCGAACCCCAGCAAAACACCACCTTTGTAGGAATAAGCAATAAGGTGTGCTAAACCGTCTGAATTATCAGCTATATCTGCACTATAGACATCTGTTAGACCATCCTTAAAGTTCTTTGAAAGCAACTGAAACTTAAAGACAGTACCAGCCGTAAATTTACCCAGTTCCACATAGTCACCAATGTTGAGCGCACCATCATTAGACTCAGAGATGGGGCATCCACTTTTACAGGAAATATCAGGAAAGATTACTCCTGACTGAATAACATTAGAACCCTTACTTGCGGTGAAAACTAATTGGTTTCGTTTGGTTGCTCCCTCGTTCACAAAGAAAATATGAGGGTTGCTATCAGCGCCGAGAATCAAGCTTGTGGGATCTAAAGCTTTAAGATCCGGGTTAGCAAGTTCCATTCTTTCCTGCTGAACGAATTGCTGTAACTCATTAATGATGTCTTTGACTCCTGTTGTGTCAGTCGCGATGGTGTTAATTTGAAAAGCACCAGCAGGGATTGTGTTAAATAAGATGCTAGTTAAGGTAGTAGTCAGCCCGATCGAGACTTTACTTGCCATGAGTTTCATGCGATCGCTCCTCAGTCTTGCTATTTATTAGTTAGCTCATTTTATGGTATTTATTGAGCTTTGTCAGTTGGGAAATGTCTGATTTTGTCTGAAAATGGATATATTTTTCTTGCTATAATTCGGAAAATGTCGTAAAATGTCCTAAAAAGCCAGAAAATTCGCCCCCACTACCCAATAATGGACATTAAAGAAATCTTAAAGTTTGGCGATGCTCTAGTCTTTGCAAAGACGGGAAAACACCTAGACGATGTACAAGATGCTTTACTGCGTGGTGCTTGGAAAGGTCAGACTTACACCCAAATTGCAGAGGAATCCGGCTATAGCGATGGTTATCTCAGAGATGTTGCCTCAGAATTATGGAAAATCTTATCAGAGTTATTAGGAGAAAATATTAACAAATCAAATTTTTGCTCGACAATAGAGAGGTGTAGATTTTCTATTATTTCATCAACTTTTGAAAACAATTTTGCCCATAATAATATCAATATTTGTAGAGATATTGTAAACTCTCCAACAGTCTCACAAGGGCGATCGCACCCCAACCCAGACAGCGACAAACCTCAAACCCGTCAAGACTTAAGAGACGCACCCGACATCACCCCACTATACGATCGCGCACTCGAACTCACAACCCTAGAACAATGGATTGTACGCGATCGCACCCGCCTAATCGCCATATTAGGAATCAGCGGCATAGGCAAAACCGCGATCGCACTCCACCTCCTGCCACAAATTCAGCATCAATTTGACTATGTAATTTGGCGAAGTCTTCGCACATCCCCAACCCTTGAAACTACCTTAAAAAACCTAATTAAATTTATCTCCGATCGAGCAGATAGCGATTTGCCAGTCAGCACAGATGATAAACTTTCAATATTAATACAATATCTGCGATCGCACCGCTGCCTCATTATCTTAGATGACGTACAAACGATCCTCAGTAGCGGACAAATAGCAGGTAATTACCGTCCTGAATATGAAAATTACGGCACACTATTCAGACTTGTATCAGAAATTCCCCACAACAGTTGCTTAATCCTTAACAGTTGGGAACCCCCTAGAGAAATTGCCGCATTAACAGGAGAAAATGCACCCGTTCGCACATTATATCTAGGCGGATTGGGTACAGCAGCATCCGAAATCTTCAAAGACAAAGGTTTACTTGAAGACGAGAACTGGCAAACTATTATTAACACCTACGGAGGCAATCCCTTATGGTTAAAAATAGTTGCCACAATGATTCAAGAATTATTTAATTGTAAAGTTAGCGAATATTTAAAATATGATATCTTGTTTCTGGGGGAAGAATTAAAAGCAATATTGCAGCAACACTTAAATCGCTTGTCTGACTTAGAAAAACAGGTGATTATCTACGTCGGGAATGCAGCCGAACCCATCTCAATTTCCCAATTGATAAAAGATATGAAATTGCCGGCCTCAGAGTTAATCAATGCCATTCAATCCTTGGGACGGCGTTCATTGATTGAGAAACATGAACAAGAAAATATAACACTTTTTAACCTGTCACCAACATTCAAACAATATGTAAACTTAAGGGCGATCGATCGTTAAAACCAATCACCCTTAAAACAACCAATTTTTTCTCTTTTTTCCAAAGTTTATGACGACTGCAACCAGTTGCGAAACTTAACCGCCGCCGTACCAATAGACTGACCTACTTGCTTTTTCAACCGCCACTTTTGAAAAGCTTGCTCATACTCTTCCCCTTCACTTTGATAGGTATTCCAAGCACTAAGAGACAGTCCTAATCCCCAACCTAATAAAATGTAAAGCGACCAAGAAAGCTCGTGATTTGATGCTAAATTAAGCAGCAATAAGAAAGTATTGACAATACCGTACTTAACTAAATTTTGCTGCAATTTGCTGCGGCGATAAGCATTAAAAACATTCTTTTCTTGAAATTCTCCCCTATGGGCCATCCATTCCAATTCCGCCGCCTGAATGTCCGCTGGAGAGATACCTAATTCACTGGCCACCTCGAAAAGCTGGGTTCTAGACATTTCTCCGGTTTCTTCTCTACGCGCGATCGCTAACTGGAGAATTTGTTGAGCATCCTCCGAGGCATAAGTTTGAGTGATTTGATTTTCTGTTGTCGCCATATTAAGTTTTCTAGCTTCCTAACATCTTCTCTATCTTATCTACATTGAGCGGGAAATGACAGGTAGTGAAAAGGGGGGATTTCACTACTACCAATGTAAATTCTGTGCAGAACTCAAGTTACCGGCTAATAAGTAGGTGGACATAAATAAATGCTACCATATAATTGCGAGTAGCAACGAAGCCATCCTAAGTCCTTGTGTTCGCGAAGTTTACTCAAAGAGCATATCCTTTATTAAACATAATGTTAACAGTTAACAGTTAACAAATAACAGTTAACAAATAACACATAACTATAAATATTATTTTGCGCTACAATGACAAATAATTGCTTAATGTATTTCATTAGAAGTCGATCTGTAATTATGACTAATCGTCTTGCCCAATCTCAAAGTCTTTACCTCCGCAAACACGCTGAAAATCCCATTGATTGGTGGCCTTGGTGCGATGAAGCCTTGGAAATAGCTAGCCGCGAAAACAAGCCGATCTTTCTTTCTGTGGGCTATTCTAGTTGCCACTGGTGTACTGTGATGGAAAATGAGGCATTTTCTAATGCTGCGATCGCAGAGTACATGAACGCCCATTTTATCCCCATTAAAGTCGATCGCGAAGAACGTCCTGACTTGGATAGCATCTATATGCAGGCGTTACAAATGATGACTGGTCAAGGTGGTTGGCCCCTGAATATTTTTCTCGATCCCATCGATCGCATTCCCTTCTACGGCGGTACTTACTTCCCAGTCTATCCCCGCTATGGAAGACCTGGCTTTCTAGAAGTTCTGCACGCAATTCGCCGCTTTTACGATCTGGAAAAAGGCAAGTTGCAAGCTTTCAAAGAAGAGATTTTAGCACATTTTCAGCAGTCGGCGGCACTGTCTGGAACGGAGAAGTTAAGCGGTAAATTACTCCGACGCGGTTTAGAAACTAGCACTGCGATTATTAGCGCTCGCGAGTATGGCCCTAGTTTTCCAATGATGCCTTATTCTGAATCTGCTTTGCGCGGAATGCGGTTTAATCTTGAAGGCAAATCTGACAGTCAGCAAGTTTGCACGCAGCGGGGTTTAGACTTAGCTTTAGGTGGCATTTATGACCACGTTGCCGGCGGATTTCACCGATATACCGTTGACGGAACTTGGACTGTACCGCACTTTGAAAAGATGCTCTATGATAACGGTCAAATCGTTGAATATTTGGCTAATTTGTGGAGTGCAGGAGTTAGAGAACCAGCTTTTGAGCGTGCAGTTGCGGGGACGGTAGAGTGGTTGCAAAGGGAAATGATTGCACCTGCTGGTTATTTTTATGCTGCACAAGATGCTGACAATTTCACCAATATCGAAGAGACTGAACCGGAGGAAGGAGCGTTTTATGTTTGGAGTTACAGCGAATTAGAAAATTTGCTGGAAGCTGATGAATTTAGAGAACTTCAAGAGCAGTTTACTGTCACGCAGACGGGCAATTTTGAAGCGAAGAATGTCTTGCAACGCCGCCATCCTGGTAAATTGAGTTCTACTCTGGAAACTGCTTTAGCTAAACTATTTAAAGTTCGCTATGGTGCTGTTCCTGAAAGTGTAAAAGTCTTTCCTCCCGCGCGTAACAATCAGGAAGCTAAAAGTTATGATTGGCCGGGTAGAATTCCAGCGGTGACTGATACTAAGATGATTGTAGCTTGGAATAGCTTAATGATTTCTGGTTTAGCTAGAGCCACTGCTGTTTTTCACAAGTCAGAATACTTGGAACTGGCCGCTAAAGCGGCTAATTTTATCTTAGACAATCAATGGATTGATGGACGCTTTCACCGACTAAATTATGACGGCAAATCGGCTGTTATGGCGCAGTCTGAAGATTATGCTTTGTTTTTGAAAGCACTGCTAGATTTGCATCAGGTATCTGAGGGTTGGTTGGAGACAAAACCTGACAGTTTTAACCTCAAACCTGAAGTTTGGTTAGAGAAAGCAGTGAAAATACAAGAGGAGTTTGACGAATTTCTTTGGAGTATTGAGGTAGGAGGTTATTACAATACTGCGAGTGATGCAAGTGCAGATTTATTAGTACGGGAACGCAGTTATACAGATAATGCAACACCAGCGGCGAATGGAGTTGCGATCGCGAATCTTGTACGCCTAACATTGCTAACAGAAGACTTGCAATATCTCGATCGCGCTGAGCAAGGTTTGCAAGCTTTTAGTAGCGTGATGCAGGATTCTCCTCAAGCTTGTCCGAGTCTGTTTGCAGCGCTCGATTGGTATCAAAATTGTACCTTGATTCGTACTACCAGAGATGAAATTTCCGGCTTGATTTCCCAATATCAGCCAACTGCTGTTTATAAGAGCGAAAGCAATCTAACAGAGGGCGTGGTAGGATTAGTTTGTCAGGCTTTAAGTTGTAAGAAACCTGCTAAAACTAAAGAGCAGTTGTTAGAACAGATTCAACAAAGCCAAATCCGATGTTGAAGGTTTTACTGTCAGCATAAACTATAGATTGTAAGGTGGGCGCTCTCTCAAAAATT